>CAVKNU010000111.1:0-8635 GCA_963657465.1 Lachnospiraceae bacterium | reverse complement strand
GTGTACTTGTTCCTGTCTAGGAGCCACTTTCGTTGGATTTTCCAAACTGTTTTCATCCAATCCGCTACCAGATGTCAAGACAATAGCTTCGGCTGTTGGTGCCAACTCACCAGCTCCCTTCAATACCAAAGAGGTGTTTACGGATTTGTCACTGGAGTTGACCACCTTGACAATGATATCGCCAGTCTTGTCATCACGAGAGGCACTCGCACAAACTCGCTGACGGTTCTTGTCAGCAAGAGAGGCTTGCTGAACCAACTTGCCATCGATATATCCCTTGACGGTGAGTGGTGAAACTTCCAAACGGATATCATACCATCTGCCCTCTTCTATCGAGTAGTTCATACTTTCTGAGTCCATGCTGGTCTTCATCTCATTGATGGAATTGGTGTATCCACCGATGTCCCAACGCAAACGGTTGTCCATGCCTTTCTGATGGTGGAAGTAAATCTGGAAACCATTCTCACCCGACAACTTACGAGCTTTGAGAGTAATCACATACTCACTCCACTTTCCATCGCCCGTAAAGGCTGTCACACCTGTGGCAAAAGAACTCTGGCGAAGCACACCGTCCTTCACACTCCAAGCACCATCACCTATTTTTTCCCAATCGTTGATATTGCGAGAGAAGTCATTCTTGTAGAGCAACTTGCCCTTAGGGGTAGTAACCTTCAAGTCCTTGAACTCGGCACTGTTTTTCCATGTACCCAAGCCGATGCCACCTGCAGAAGATGGGATTTGAATGGTAGGACCACCTTTCACTGCCACAGGCAAGTTCACGGTACCTTGGTTTACTGCAAACATCTTCTGCACATAATAACTTGGCAATCCATACCAACGATGGTTGTCGTAGTTGATCAAGTTGATAGGCCAACGCTGATGATCCACATTGCAGAAGAGTGGAGCGTATGCAGCCATTGCCACCAGGTCGGAGTTGCGCTCCAAACCTGTCATAAAAGCAGCCTCACCCACTGCACCGCGCAAGTTGCCTTTGCCCGTACTGCGATTCACGGCATATTCACCAATAAACACCTTTGAATCTCCACGATGACGCTTGTCATACTTATTGGCATTCATCACGAACCAATCTGGAGTATTGTAATAATGTTCATCCACCAAAGCAGGCTTAGGCTTCGTAGGATGAGAACCACTCCAGTCATTAGCCACTATCTGAATCTCTGGATAGCGAGCATGGATGGCTTTCGACATCAACTCGAAGTTCTTGAAGTAAATGTTGCCATAATTCTCATTACCTATTTCTATATACTTCAAATGGAAAGATTCCGGATGCCCATTGCGAGCACGGGCAGCTCCCCATACACTGGTCACCGGACCATTGGCATATTCAATGGCATCAAGGGCATCCTGTATATATTGGTCTATCTGATTGGATGGGATGGTTTCCTTGTGCGACACACCGGCATTGATGCAGAAGAGAGGCTCTGCCCCTAAGTCTTCCGCCAACTGCAGATACTCATGATAGCCCAAGCCATGTGTAGCATTGTAATCCCAAATATTCCACAAAGGAATACGACTATCCACAGGCCCTACCGTATTCTTCCACTGATAACGCTGAGCGATTTCCTCTCCTTCTACCCAACAGCCACCAGGGAATCGGAAAAAGGTGGGATGCATCTCATCAAGAGCCTTGCCCAAGTCGGTACGCACACCACTCTTACCCCATTTTTTCTGAGGTATCAAGCTCACCATATCCATGCAGACATCACCTTGCCCCTCACCCGAAATCACCAACTTAGCCTTGTGACTGGTAGCAGAAGGTGTCAACACCATTTTGGCATATTTCCAGTCATTCGTGGCATCAGGCAATGCAGCCTCAGCGAGCACTTGATTGTGGGCATCCACCAATGACACCTTCAAACTACCATGATAGAGGTGAGCATCAGGAGTGCGAAGGGCTATGCTGAAATCATATTTCTCGCCTTTCTCCAGGTTCACGCCCCAATATCCCTCATTGCTCACTGCAAAAGCACCCTCAGCTGAGACTTTCAAAAACTGACGGTTCACAGGATTCAATGGTACCACAGGAGCCTTCATGTTCTTGAGATTGGCTTTTGTCACCTGAGCCTTGCCCCGAGCAGACTCAAATTTCCAAAAGCACAAGCTATCGGCATCCTCAAAAGAGCGATTTCGTATCTGCTCCGGATAGAGTCCTCCATCAACCGAGAGATTAATATCCTCCAAGAAGATTCCGAAAAGTGTTGGAGAGATGGCATGCCCTGGACGATTGACATCCACGGTGATCGTTGCTTTCTGTGCCATGGCACTCATGACAGAGAGAGCGATACCGGCAGTGAAAAATACTTTTTTTATTTCCATATCGTTATTAAGTTTTAATTTGATTCCGAAATAAAATGGCACGTATCCCTACGTGCCATTCACAATCCTTTAAATGTATATAAACCTAACTAATGTATTAACTTAACCATAAAGCTAAAAACCTAATTATAAAGTATGTCATATTTTCTGTTGCAAAGATAGGCGTTCTTTTTCATAAAAACTTTCTATCATGTAACCGATACTTTACCGATACGCAACGCATGTAACATTTACTTTGTGAATTGTAACATTTCCCCCGAAACAAAACAAATCGGCATGAAAAAGAACCTTTTTTGCTTGATTTTTTCAAGAATAATGAGTAATTTTGCCCACAAAACTAAAGACTTAAAACATGAAATACATTTTAGCTATGATTCTGTGCTGCTGTTCAGCACTTCACATCCGAGCACAAGTAGGTGAGCTTTTTGATACCGACAACGAATTGTCGAGCAATTTTGCCAACCAAGTGTTCCAAGACGACAAAGGATTCATCTGGATTGCCACTCGTAATGGACTCAACCTCTACGATGGTTACAATTTCACCGTTATCCGCAATTCCGACAAGAGCGAGCATGGCTTCACCAACAACTATATCAACTGCCTTTCCCAAGACAAGAAAGGCAACCTCCTTTTGGGTACCAACAACGCCATCGTCATCTACGACGGGCACCAATACACCCGCTTGCCTATGTATTATAAAGGTAAGAAGGTGGAAACCTATATCAACAAGATTCTCGTCAAGAAAGATGGCGACATTTGGGTGTGCACCTCTGGCTATGGCATCATGCATGTGATAGATTACAAGAAATGTGAACCTGTCAAGGGAATACTTGCCAACTTCAAGTATATCTACAATGCCTTCCAAGACCAACGTGGCAGAATCTGGATTATCACCGAGGGTTTCCAACTCATGCGACTGGAGACAAACGGCAAGTTGACAACCCACATTTCGGGAGCCGAAAAACTCCAAGTGAAGGACCTGGCACAAGACCACCAAGGTAATATCTATATCGCAACCGAGAACCAAGGAGTATATATGCTACAAAAAGACAGCTATCATTTCACTGCCATCAGCAATATTCCCGTTCTTCCTTTTAACAGAATCTATGTCAGCCGCAACAACCAAATTTACTTGGGATGTGATGGCAAGGGCATCTATGTCTATAATCCAAAGAACGGAACCCTAAAAGACAACCCTTTCTTCAGCAATCGCATCAACTTGGCACAAACCAAGATTTCCAGCATCCTCGAAGACAAACAAGGCAACATCTGGTTGAGCATGTTGCAGAAAGGTGTGTTCATGCAACCACATCACACCTATGACTTCAACTACATGGGCTATCGCCTAGGAAGTAAGAATATCATTGGCGAGAATTGCGTCACTAGTGTACTCAGCACGCGCAATGGCAACATATGGGTGGGAACGGACAAAGGTGGCTTATATATGTTGACCGCACTTTCGGGATATACCCAATCCACCCATTTCACCAACCTGCCTTCCACCACCCTAACGCTCTGCGAAGACAGTAAGGGAAACATTTGGGTGGGAACGTACCGCAATGGATGTGGATACATCGATGCCAGTGGCAACTATCGCCCAGTGACGCTCACCAAGAGAAAAGACTACAGTGTGTTTGACATCAAGATGGACCCACAAGGTAACCTTTGGTTTGCTACGATGGGAAATGGTCTCTTCACCTTACGCAAGGATGGTTCCATCCAGTCTTACACGCAACTCAAGGATGCCGAGAATCAACCTAAGATGAACAGCCTCCCCAACAACTACCTCTCTAAACTGGCTTTCTCCAAAGATGGAAAGCTGGTGTTTGTGGCATCCTCCATCGGTCTGAGCTGTCTCAACATCACAACCGGTAGTTGGACTTCCACCTTTGGTGTCAACTGCATCAACAAGGGAAGTTTCTCACATTGCGTTTTCGTTGACCAGAAAAATCGAGTGTGGTATGGTTCGGAAAATGGTGTGTTCTGCTATGATCTCCAACACAGTAAAGAACCCAAGCACTACACCATGGCAAATGGACTTCCCGACAACAGCATCGCCCTCATCACCGAGGATGCACAGGGCAGAATGTGGATAGGAACCAATCATGGGCTTTGTCGCCTCGACCCTCAGACGGGCAAGGCAAGCAACTACTTTGTGGAAAATGGCCTCCAGAGCAATGAATTCTCTGACGGTGCCGTATGCTATAGCTACCATGGCAATCAAATCATTGTAGGTGGCACGGGTGGCATCAACTGGTTCAACCCACTCCAAGTAAAGTCACATAAATGGAATGCCAATGTCATCATTTCCAAGTTCATGTTGGGCAACGAAGATGTGTATCCTGATGCCAACGAATGCTTCACGTTCTCGCATGAAGACCACTCGTTCACCATCCAGCTTTCCACCCTTACCTATAATAATGTGGAACAAATCGTCTATGCCTATAGTATCAATGGTGAAGACTGGCACAAGTTGCAAGCGGGAACCAATGAGATTGCCTTCTCGCACATGCCTCCAGGAACCTATAAGTTCCGCGTGAAAGCACTGCTCAACAACCAAGAAAGTGGCATCAAGACATTCCAAGTCACCATCCAGCCAGCTTGGTATGCCAGCACACCAGCCAAAATTTTCTATGCACTCTGTCTCCTTGTACTGATTTTCCTCTACATTCAGCACCACAAGAAGAAAGAGGAAGATCGTCTGCTCTTGCAAAAGCACATCCATGCCGAGGAGATGGGAGAGGCGAAGTTGAAGTTCTTCATGAACATCAGTCATGAGATACGTACTCCGCTCACTCTCATCATCACCCCTCTGCTCTCCCTCATCAAGGAAGACAAGGATCCACATCGTCAAAGTAGCTATGACATCATCCGAAAGAACTCCGAGCGTATCCTTCACCTAATCAACCAGATGATGGACCTCCGAAAGATAGATAAGGGACAGATGGTGATGCACATGAGCGAAACCAACATGGTGGATTTCATCGACGATGAATACAAACTCTTCGAGCAGCAAGCCATTGCCAAGAACATCACCTTCACCTTCCATCACGAAGACGAAGAACTGCCGGCATGGATCGACCGCAACAACTTCGACAAAGTGCTCATGAATGTACTTTCGAATGCCTTTAAGTTCACACCTGCAGGAGGTAAAATTGACATCAAGCTAACTCACTCACCTCACCACATCCGCATCGCCATCAAGGACAGCGGTGTGGGCATTCCAAAGGATAAGTTGGAAACCATCTTCCAACGATTCTATCAGAATCCAAGCTCTTCGACCGACCGCAATGTGGGCACAGGTATTGGTCTTGACCTTACCCGCTCACTAGTGGAGCTCCATTACGGTTACATCTCTGCCCACAACAACGAGGGCGAGCCAGGAAGTGAATTCCTTATCACCCTACCAAAGGGAAAGGAACACCTCAAACCTGAGGAAATCGTAGAGGAACAGCCTATAGAAAAACAAAAGGAAGACTTGTTGGAACTGGCTGAGGACGAAGAAAACAACAACGTCACAGCAAGCGAACCTGCCGTAACTACCATCGAAAAAGGCAAGACAACCATTGCTCTTGTGGAAGACGATGAAGCCATCCTGGAATATCTCAGCGACCAACTCGCTACCGATTTCAAGGTTATCACCTTCCACAATGGAAAGGAGGCACTTCCGGAAATCATCAAACAGTCTCCTGCCCTCGTCATCAGCGACATCATGATGCCTGAAATGGATGGTACCACCCTGTGCGCCAAACTTAAAGCTAATGTGAACACCAATCACATTCCTATCATTTTGCTCACGGCCATGAGCCGAGAAGAAGATCAGTTGGCAGGACTTCAAACGGGTGCCGATGCCTATATCGTGAAACCGTTCAACATGGACATCTTACGCCGCACCATTCTCAATCTCTTGTCTGTGCGACAAACTTTGCGCAATAAGTTTACAGGCAAGGAAAGCCAAGAGGATAAAATTCAAGCGGTGGAGATGGATTCACCAGACGAGATGCTCATGAAACGTGTGATGCAGGTAATCAACGAAAATCTAAGCGATTCCGACCTCAGCATCGAAATGATTGCCAACAAGGTGGGTATCAGTCGTGTGCACCTTCACAGAAAGATGAAGGAGCTCACCAATCAGACACCACACAACTTTATCCGAAATATCCGTCTGAAACAAGCTGCCAAACTGTTGAGTGAATCTCGTCAATCGGTCACCGATGTCATGTATATCTGTGGATTCACCAATCCAGCCAGCTTCAGTACCATGTTTAAGAATATGTATGGTGCTTCGCCTCGTGATTACATGAAACAACAAGGCGAAGCACAATAAAGGAAAGAATAAGAAGAAAAAATATTATTTGTTCTTCTGAATATCGAGCGTCATCTTACCTACCCAGATGGCGCTCTTTCCGTTTTGATCGACAGGAACAGCCTTGCCATCCAAGTTGTTGAGATACTCCAATCGCTTGAAATAGGTGTGGCTATGACCACCCAATACAAGGTCGATGTAACGAGTGCCAGGCACCAACTCTGTATCGTCAATGCCATCAATGTTCCAACCTAAGTGAGAAAGGCAGATAATCACGTCACATTTCTCTTGCTTCTTCAAATAGGTGGCAACCTCCAATCCTTTCTTCACTGGGTCAAGATACTTGATAGGCTCGTAGTTGGCTTGTGTCACCAAACCTGCCAATTCTGGACAAAGACCAAACACGCCTATCTTCAATCCCTTGCGATAGAGGATGGTGTAAGGTTTTACGATGTCGGCAAGTGGGGTGCCTGTAAAGTCGTAATTGGCACATACGATAGGAAACTTTGCCATCTTGAAAAGGCGAGCCATATTGTCGATGCCAAAATCAAACTCATGATTGCCTATCGTGGCTGCATCGTACTTCATCTCATTCATCAGACCTATCTCCACTTCTCCCTTAAAGAGAGAATAGTAAGGAGAACCTTGTGAAAAGTCACCACTATCAAAGAGTAGTAAGTCTGGATTCTGCTTACGTTCTTCCTTTATCATGGTCACACGACGAAGATAACCACCACGATTAGCCATGGCTGTATCCGGCAGGTTGGGATTGAGTGGCATCACGCATGAGTGAGTATCATTTGTATGTAAAACTACAAGCTTTTTCTGTGCCATCACATTCATGGCACACATACACATTATTATATATACAATAAATTTCTTCATAACCTATTTATTCAATTACGCATCTTCCTTCTATTCTCGACTCCACGCTCTTACCTTGTGCCGCCATCTCACGGAAATAATCCATGATGATGTAACGTACATTGTTTTCCTTCTGTTTAGGCGAAAGTACGTGGGTTCCACTCTTGAAAGCCACCAACTGGTCGTTGCCCTCAGCCAGATAGTCGAGTGTTGCCACACGATATTCCTTCTTTGGGTCGATTGGCTCGCCATTCAAGGTGGCGCTCTTCTGATGTCCATCCTTCGTAATGACCAACTTCACGGCATGGCTCAAGCCCTCGCCACCACGATGTGCAATCTGTTGGAAGAGCTCCATCACCTTCTCGCCGGTCAAGGTCAAGAAACAAATCTTATTCTCAAAAGGAGCCATATCATTCACATCGCCCACCGTAATCTTACCCTCTGGGAGATTGGAGCGAATGCCACCCATGTTATAGACAGCAAAAACTGGCTGCTCGTTGAAAGCTTTGCCACCCCATACCAAGATATCACAAAGCAAGTTGCTAAGTTCGCTCTCTGGGCGATGACGCGCCATGGCATGGGCGGTAGAACCCACCACAGGCCCCATGATACTATCCACCTTACTCTTATAAGGAGCAATAAAAGCCTCGGCTTGAGCATCTGGTTGAGCATCCCATCGCTTATCAATGAGGATACGAGTACGCTCCACCTTTGCCACCTTGTATTTTTGGGCAGCACAAGGGCTCGCCATCAGTAGCATTGCAGCCGATGCAAGATAAATCTTCATACTATTCTTTTTCTTCATATCTTGATGATAATTAATTTTCAGTAGGCGCAAAGGTACTAAATAAATCTGTGAAATCTGCGAAATCTGCGAGAAAATTCCATTACAGCAGTAAAGAATGCTAAAAATCTGCGAGAAAAGAAAAAGAAACTCTCTGAAAGTTTGCGAGATACAAGAAAAAGTAGTAACTTTGCACCCGCTTTTCGGCGTAACCGCTGTTGTCTGAGCAGAAGAGTTGCTCGTCTATGTTGCGTTGGAACGACAAACAATATTTAATTATAAAATTTACAATGGATTTAATTAAAGTTGCTGAAGAAGCATTTGCAACCGGCAAGAAGTTCCCT
>CAVKNU010000110.1:0-8644 GCA_963657465.1 Lachnospiraceae bacterium | reverse complement strand
CCAAGGAGTACTCTCTGCCGAAAAATCTACAAATCATTTGCAGGCATGTGATGCCACACTGCATACTGTCATGCTGATGTTCTATTTTTATATGTGCCATTATTAGAAATGAAAGAATATAGACATTAAAATCGTTCTGTTTCTTAGTTGATATTCCTTACTCGTACGAGTCAAGCCCCTATAGGCGGTATAGCCATAAGTGCGTTGGTTGAAAAGATTGAGAGCTGTCAAGCTCAGTTCCATGCCATTCTTGAAACTATAGGTGGTAGAGACATCGGCAAGGAAGAGACTTTTGTGCTGCCTATCGGCTACTTGATTGCGATAATGCTCCCCCTGCAACTTGACGAGCCATGATTTTAATGGGTAGAAATTGCAAGTTAGATGTTGAGAAAGACTAGTGGAAGATGACTGGAGGGCGAGTGTCTTCAGGGTCATCTCATCCTTATACCAGCTCTGTTCGTATGTGAAATTGAACCAATTCGCAGGACGACCACTCCACTTAGCCGCCAACATATAACTATCCGATGAATAAGCCGAAGGCGAGCCATTTTGCCACAATGTTCCATCAAACTTCAAGTAATCCAAACTTACGCTTACCAAGCCATGCATGAATCCGAGTCCCTTGCTCACTCTTCCACCCATCATCAAGTTTTCCGACTTACTCTTGTTAGCAAAGTAAGAGTTGACTATGTAATCGCCCACAAAATCACGAACCGTAGTAAGGTGACTATCCGACCAACTCTTACGGATGTAAGCGTTGGCAAAGATGGTGGCAAGAGGTCGCTTATAATTGACATCAAAGGAAACGTTCTTGTTCTTATCAGCCGTGTAATCCACAAAACCTATATAGAGATTGCGATAATCACGCATCACTAGACCTTGGTAGAAATTCTGCTCATCCACCTCTCGCTGAAGGATGCCTCCTGAGAGTGTAGCTTGCAAACGAGTGGTGAGATAATAGCTTACGCTGAGTTGAGGGGATACTTGTGCCTTGTAAGCATGATTGCTTGCATCTGCCATATAGTCCTTATAATAATAAGGTGTATAGGAAACTGGCATGACGAATCGAATATGCCAACCGCCTTGATTGAACTCAGCCTCTGGCGAAGCATAGGCACGAATGTATGTCATGCCCACCTGATTGTGCATATTACCCAAGGAATCAGGCACGCCGTTCAAATGACTCTTCATGGTTCGGCTCAATACTTGCAAGCCGATCTTCATCGTCACCGTGAAAGGCTTGAGAAAGAAGCCGAGCGATGTGTTGGTATGGCTGAAAAAAACAGCCGAGCGAACACGTTGGCAAGTTTCCGCAGATACGTTCTCCCCATTGGAAGATTTCTTAAGAGCACATATCGACAAGGAATGAGGATTTACCATATAAGCATTATACGTACTAAAGGTATAAGCTCGCTTACCACTGCGTCGCAGTAATTCTAACTTATCCGACACCTTATATTTCGGCATCTTGTTTTGCTGGAGATTAGGATAAGTGCCCATTATATTCATCGTGATGTCATTCCATGTCAAGTCGGTGGATAGTCGATTAGTAACATACGATTTCTCGCCATTTGTGGTCAGCGTGAAGTCGGCGACCAACTTGTTTTGCTTTTGCTTGGATTGCTCGTCCTCTACATCGTAAATGGTTGAGTCGTTCAAGAAGTATTGGGTATTGCTATATGATGACGATAGCAGACGGTCGTGGGTATAGACAATTTGCGAAGACAAGTCAGTATTCTTGCCCAAAGCCCAAAGATTGTTGGTGGTAAAGGCATGCGTTTGGTTTTTGCGCACACGACTATCAGAGATGTCAGTCAAGCGGTCGGGCGCAACATTCACATAATCCTTCAAGGTATAATCATTCACCAAGCCCCCTTCCCCATTATCCGAGAACAAGAGTTTTCCATCACGAGTCACATCTGTTCCTACATTATTGCTCTTAAAGGTATTGAGCGACTGTGTCTTCTTTGCGAAACGCATCAAAGCCATCTCACTCTCCCAAACATTCGGGCTACCCAAATTTTCTCCTTCCTTTTGTTCAAAACCTCCGCCCACTTTCAGCGTTCCTACCCAACGACTCTTTGCCGATTCCTTCAACTTGATGTTGATGGCTGGGTCTTGCGAGAAGGACATATCCTCCAAAGCCTTAATTGGTTGATGGTTGGTCATCACCACCACCGAGCCGACATCTTTCTGGTGGATATTGTTGGTAGCGATGGAATAGCGACCGCCAAGCATATCATGCCCTTCGATATAAAACTTATTGATAGCCTTGCCATTATATTTAACCTCGCCATTATCCGACACCTCCATACCAGGCATTTTCTTTAGTACATCGGCTAGGCTCTTATCGTTGGCATCAGCAAAACTTGATACGTTATAGGTAATCGTATCTCCTCGCTGGCGAATGCTTGGAGCCTTCACCACGACATCCTTCAGCTTGGTAGCTTGCTCAGTTAAAAGAACATTATATTGGGTTGTATCCTTTGATAACGGGATTACTTTCGTGGCATATCCCATCATAGAGAAATGCAGCACATTGTTCTCTTTAGGCATAGAAGTTAACAATAATTGATAGCTTCCGTCATTTTTTGTCTTGCAAAACCTTAACACTCTGTTACTTTCCTTTGGTCGGATAGTAACCATCACTCCTTGAATCCCATTACCAGTATAGGCATCCTCTACTTTGCCCGACAAAGTAATTTGCTGAGCATAAGTAAAAGTATTTGTAAAAATCAAAAATATACAAACTATCAACTGTCTCATATCTTTTCTTCTTGAGAATAAATCATACATAAATCGAGTAATACATAAGGCAAATCTGTTAGGGAATAACAAGAAGGAAAATTTCTTTTATTTATCCACACAGTTGGTACCTTTTTCTCATTCAGCATTGCTTCAAGCTGATTGTTGAATTTGTCCAAGATGGCACTTATATCTTCTGTTGATGCTTTTATCTTAGTCAACAATCCTTTGATAGACTTCTTTTTATACCAATATTTTAGCATATCAAGTTTATTGTTTATATCCTCTTCACTAACCAAATATAGATATAGATAAAGTTGTGGAAAGTTTACTTCATTTACAGAATTTTTCTTCACACCATCAAAGTAAATCTGCCAATTAACATAATTGGGATATCTATGAAGCAGATTTATCATCTCAAAGGCAACCTTTGTACAAGTTTTACACCAAGGGCTCAAATAAGTTGTAAGAGTTAATGGTGCCTTGGGGTTGCCAAGCATTATAGAATTGCCATTTGATGGAAGTATGGATTTTGTCATAAAGAAACATCCTAAAACACTCTGCATTCGTTTTATACGCAACTCATTTATTCGTGTATAGAGACTTCGTTGCTTAATGCCTACATAATATTCCCACACATATAGGAGTCCACAGCTAACTAAAACTACCAAAAGGAAAAACAACTCAACATTTAGTGAGAAATATAACAATGGTATACGTTTGATTGCAAAAGTCAATATTCCATTCACTATCAAGATACACATTATTCCTAAGCACAAAAGACAAAACTGCTTAACAAACAATTGATATGATGTTGAAATGATAGCAATTATCAAAGCAAGATCAGAAGCTACTGACAACCAGCCGTATATAGCAATCGACTCAGAATTACAATCGGCTAATATTATTGCCAAGAAACAAGATATAAAATAAACAAAACCTATTCGTCCTAAATTGACCTTACGAAATAGTGCTCCCATTTTTCCCAAGTCCAACTTCTGGCAGTCAAATCTAGTATTAGCGATGCAAAAATGATCAAAGACATTATAATAAGGCAAGGAGGACTGCATCATTACCCCTAAACACAGGATGGCTCCAACAACATTCAATAAACAATTGAATTTAGCCAACATTGACAAGCATGGATTGATTAAGAGCAAGACTATAATACTGAGCAATAGGGAAAAGCGCATAAATGTTTTAAGCCATTTTCTCCCTTTACTTGTTTCTTTGATATTTTCTATAGAGACAACAACTCCTGTCCATTCTTTCTTAAAATCAACAACAGCAACTATTCTTTTAAGTCTTCCTTCATAATATATAGCATAAGTTTCTGTTAGTTTTTCAACAAAAACAAATGATTTTTTACCATCACGGTCCAATTGAGCCAAAAATGGCTTGCCCCATTTTAAAGTAGAATTATAATCTGCCCTAAACACATTAGCCTTAGCCCCCAAACAAGTATAAGCCTGCACAATCGACAAAGCCGAGATGTCTGTGGGACAAGACAACAAGCATAATTGTAACTCCTCTACACGAAAAAGTACAGAAGCTGCCTTCAGATGTTTAGAAAGTATTTCCACCAAATAGGTTAAGTCCGTTTTTCTCATTATGTTATATCTATTCTCTTTCTATTAAATCATACTTTAGGGCTTCATCAGCGATACCTAAAGATATTCCTGTAGATGCCTCATTTATACTATTCTGGTTTTTTAAATATTTATACTTCGATGACAAGAAGTCTTTTCTATTTGTTTTCTGAAAATATTTAAAGTCCTTGTCTAGTATACCAAAAGTGATAGGGGTAGCGTTAACTTTCTGTATTCCATTGATGCAAAAATAGTATTGATTGCCTTTATCATATACCTCCATTATCAAACCAGGAAGTCCACAAAACTTCCAAGGTCCATCATTAATAGGTACATCCAAGGCAAACCAAGCCGTCCATTGTCTTCCTCGGAAATCACAAGTAGCCTTTTGACATTCATGCCCAAGAACAAACTTCACACTATCATTTTCTATATTCCACTCCTGCGAATTTAAAGAATCTTCATAAAGGTAATATTGCCCCAGCAAAAAATCGGTAACAGTTACCTTTTCTTGTGGATAATTCTTATAGATAGTTGCAGACATTCTGCGATGTGGTATAGCATTGCGCAATTGTTTTCCTTTCAGTCCTTTTCTTATAGCTTCAGACAGGAAACCATCCCATAGTTTATCCCCATTAGGCGTTACCATCAAAGAGTCACATTGGTAAGTATAATAGCTATAGCATTTAGAAGTTTCATTTCCTATTTGCAAATAGAGTAAATCTTCCCTACGCTGTTGATTTCCTAACAGTGTATCTGTAAGATATTCATATACATAGCTACATAACATATTGGCTGTATCTATCTTTTTGCTTTGTGCAAATCCAGCAAGGCTAAAGTGCAAAAGCAGAAATACGAAAATCGTTCTCTTCATTATTTTCAAAAACATCCGATTTATTTATTACCAACATTCTAATGGTTTATATTTCCGCGATTTACTCCCAACCTTTTCTCCATTAGGAATGTCAACACCCAGCAGTTGAGTTTGTGCAAAGATACCTCCAAACAAAAACTTATATTGTTCCCTTAAAAAGGTGCTGAATGTCGTTTTCTCAAACTTGTTGTTTCCAACATAAGTTTTGCTAAAAACGATAGGCTCCTTTGTTACCTTTTCCAAGCCAAGAATTTTAAAGTCATGGCTGTTATTTTCAGAAGCCGCTTCCATTATCAGCCCTGGCAAACCACACAATTTCCATGGACCATCAGCAATCGGAATATCCATAGCAAACCATACAGTCCAACTATGACCACGATAATGACAAACAGCCTTTTGGCATTCATGTCCCAAGATAAATTTAGTAGAATCTTGTATTACCCAATTCTGAGCATATAAAGTATCTTCATAAATATAATCTTGCAATAGTAAACCATCTGTAACCGTCATCTTTCCTTGAGGATAGTTTTTGTACACATAAGCTTTCATCCTTTTATGAGGCCACTCAGTCTTACTACCTATCGCAGCATTTATTTGCTGGTGTAGTATCATATCTCTGTCTGGAGAAGCAAAAATAGAATCTACCTGCATACTATAATAGCTATAGCATTTGGACACATTTTTTCCCAACAACAGAACCAACCAATCCTTTGCTGTTTTTCCAGACAAAGTATCCTCAACATAAGTATAATCGTATTGACATTTCAGATAAGCTTCATCTATTTTACTTTGGGCACAACATCCAATCTCCATATAGAGAAAGATTGTCAATGCCACCAAACATTTTATTTGGTGGCACGACAAACTATGCACAATACTTATTCCATGCATACTTGGCACCTTCTTTTGCACCATCATCCAAATCGCAATTAGCCATTATCGTACCTAACTGCTTACAATACTCTTTCTGCGAGATGCCACCAGCAATAGCCTGCATCTCAAACAAATTCATTTTCTCCATAACTTTTTCTTGTTTAAAATTTATATTCTATTCTCTTTCTATTAAGTCATAATTACGTTGAGAATCTGACGAGTCCAGTGATATTCCTGTCATCGCCTCATTTATGCTATTTGAATTACGAAAGTAATTATATTCTAACTTTAGGAAAGATTTTCTATCTATTCTTATCCGATTTCTATTGAAAACATCAAAAACAATAGGGGTGTCAGCTACTTTCTGTAGACCCTTTATGCAAAAATATTGCTGTCTTCCTTCATCATATACTTCCATTATCAACCCAGGGAGACCACAAAATTTCCACGGACCATCACTAATTGGAACATCCAATGCGAACCATGCCGTCCAAGAACGACCACGAAATTTACAAGTAGCCTTCTGACAGTTATAGCCTAAAATATTTTTTATACTATCTCCGTCTATATCCCAATTCTGTACACCTAAGCTATCATCATATACATAATATTGAGACATGAAGCAATCTGTTACTGTCATCATATTCTTATGAGGATAATTTTTATAAACACATGCGGTCATTCGCCTATGTGGAAAAGAATTAGTCATATACCCTTCTCGCTTAATAACTTCTTTAAACATTGCACGAAATTTGGCTTTGCCATCAATTGTAGATTTTAAAGAATCAGACTGGTAAGTATAATAACTATAGCATTTTGAGACATTCTTCCCTATAGCAAGAAAGAGCAAATCTTCTCCTTTCTTATCATTTTTTATTGTATCTTTCGAATAACAATAATAATATGAGCACAAAAATTGCCCATGATCAACAACCTCATTCTTTGCTTGCAATAAAAGTGCATAAAAGAATAATACCGATATACTTATTAAAATCCTCATAATAACCGTATTTTTACAATGAACAGCCTCAATACCCCCTAAAAGATATTGAGACTGTTACATAGATTTCTACTTAGCAGTTCTCTGTAAAAGATTTTGCAGCAGCTTTCTTTTCACTTTCTGTGAATTTTTTCCAATTATCTGCAATAATATCAGACAGATCTGCGCAATACTCCTCACGTGAGATACCACCAGCAATAGTCTGCATCTCAAACAAATTCATTTTCTCCATAACTTTTACATTTTAGAGTTTATATCATGTTGATTACCTTGGAAATCTATCGTGCTTCTTAGAAGGTACGCCTTTGAACAGTAAGGTCTGCAAATAATATCATCGACTCATTATTTTCAAGTTTAAGACTATCCATAAATGATGTCATCACCATCTGGTTCTTCATCATCGTCTATATAAAGCCAATACCCATCTGGAGAACGCCACCAATAGCCTCCTCCTTTCATTTGGCTCAATTCATAATCATTTAATATATCCATACTACTTACAAATTAGTTTGATTAAACTTTCTGCCTGCAAAATTATTCCAATTTGTTCAAACTACCAAACTTTTTACATCAATTCTCACATAATATTTGCCCCCCCAGATTATTATGTAAAAATGATATAAGAAAGCACGCTACTTTGAAAAATAATTAGTACTTTTGCAATTTTAAAGTATAAACACAAAAAGTATAGAGCATGAAGAAGTATTATTGTATAACTATTTTGGCATTTATAGTTATCACATTGTTGCAAGGATATAACATTTCCCTGCAATACAAGGACTATATCAATAACCAAACAGACAAAATAACCTCGGCACTTAAAATCAGCGTGGACGCAGAATACGCTATCCGAGCACACAAGAACAAACACTCACATAGAGATGGAAAGCAACGAGTCTACTACAAAATCATGACAGAAAAAGACTTTCTTAAAGCAAAACCAAAGAAAGAAGATATCATTGACTTTGACGAAATCAACATACAAGACCTAAGAAATAAAGGTATCGCAGAGACAGAAGCGGAAGCTATGGGACTATTGAGTAAAGATAGACTTACTGCTAAAGGTAGTCCTGTCAACTTGACGAAACTTTCTCAGATATTCAAGAAGAATCTAGAAAAAGACTTCTCTTATACTTTATTAATATTAGATGAGAACAAAAAGATTATCAAGAGCTATGGTCAAACTAACAATATAGAGTATTGGCAAGCTAGTAATCCTATAGCAATTGGACTCAAGCCTGTCCGTTTTATACAAGTTATGGTAGATATTCCGCCATCGGCATTTATCATGAACTCTATAGAGACTCTTGCATCCACCATACTGTTAGCTCTCATCATCGTACTTTGCGTAGGTTATCAGATGACAGTGATAAGGAACAAAGAAGACTTATTGAAAAGTCGTGAAGCAAGTATTCATGGAACCATTCATGATTTGAAAGCGCCATTGGCTAGTGTATTACTAACTTTGGGCTACATCATTGACGAAATAAAGGATAAAGATTTACGAGAGCTCATAACTTCAGCAGAGGAAGAAATCAAGTCTCTCGCTAACACCATCAAGAC
>CAVKNU010000109.1:2958-8649 GCA_963657465.1 Lachnospiraceae bacterium | reverse complement strand
CGGTCGTAGTCAGGGCGTGGCATAATCACATCGATGTCGTCATCCCAAGGAATCATTCCATGATGGCGCACGGCTCCGATAGCCGTACCTGCACAACAGTAGTATCTGAGATGATGGGTGTTGCAAATCTCGATGAATGCCTTCAATATGTCGAGTATCGTGGCATTCCATTCTTTCTTGATATCTTTGATGTCCATATTTCTTCTTATTGATTATAAATGTGTTCGTATGCTTGTTGCATCTTTTCGATGCAGAAGTTCTCTTTGGCGTATTCTTTCGCTTTCTCTCCCCATTCCGTGCGATTTCCATGCGGTATCACTTCTCGGAAGAGATGCAGATAGGCATCTAGTTGATTGTTGTTTACCTTCAAAGGCCAGTCGGCAGGTAAGGTGTCTTCCAGTCCTTTGGCTGCATTGATAATGGTGGGTGTCCCTTCCATGCTTGCCTCAATGGAGAGCAGAGCCAGTCCTTCATGCTCCGATGGCATCAGGAGATAGTCGAAGGAGCCTAGATAGTTGGTAAGTCCATAGAGTGGGGGATGGATGCTGACATGGGGCAAATCGGAGAGAGCTTGCGCTAGCATGGGCTTGAGCCTTCCGTCTCCGAAGATATGGAAATGGTATCTATCGTCATCTTTCAAGTGGGTGATGATGGAAATGAGGTGCTGGATGCCTTTTTGCTCTTCCATTCTTCCTGCAAAGAGAACATTGATTTTGTCTTCTTTGAGGTCGGGATATTGCTTTTGTGTGCTGCTAGGAGCTATGCCATTGTAGATAATCGGTGCGAAGGCATGGTATTCCCTTTCGTAGTTTTCTAATACGGAAGTGGAGATGGCGATATTGGCTTTTCGCTCTTGCAACCATGCTTCTACTTTCTTGCCTGTTTGGGAAAGTCCATTCCATAGTGATGTGTTGTGGATGGTTCTTACCACTCTGCATGATGCCGTGAGGCGAGGGAAGAGATGGAACAGACGATAGGTAGCCCATTCGGGTATCTCGCAATGGCAATGGATGATGGCAGGGCGATACTTGATAAAGATAAACACAAACCACAGTGGGAATAACACTGCGGCAAGTTTCTCGAAGAGATAATGAAACGAAACGATGGGCAGGGGCGAACGATGGTAAGGAATGCCTGCTTCTTTCATCTCCCGGATGAATTGTTGGGTGAAGGCAGAACGACCTCGGATGACTTCGACCATGTGATACTCGAAGTCATCATTTTTCGACTTGGCGATATTGAGGGCAACTCGTTCAGCTCCTCCCATGTCAAAGTGGGATATGATGTGGAATATTCGTTTCATGCCGACAAAAGTAAGCAAAAAGTTTTGAACTTCAAACAAATAATGCTACTTTTGCACTTAAAAACAAGAAAGATGGCAGAATCATTGAAGGAAAAGACCGCTAAGGGGTTGTTTTGGGGAGCTATGAATAGTGGTTCCACACAAGTGCTTAATATCCTTTTTGGAATCTTCTTGGCTCGATTGCTGTCGCCTTCAGATTATGGTATCATAGGCATTCTAACCATCTTTACGTTGATAGCAGGCAACTTGCAGAGTAGTGGCTTTACCCAGGCTTTGGTGAATCTGAAGACACCTACTCATCGTGATTACAATTCTGTGTTCTGGTTTAACATTATCGTGAGTTTCTTGATTTATGTCGTGCTCTTCTGTGGTGCTCCCTTGATAGCGGAGTTCTTTCATCAGCCGTGTCTCACCTCGTTGTCTCGCTTTGTGTTCTTGAGCTTTTTCATCTCTTCTTTCGGTATTGTGCAGAATGCGTATATGTCGAAGAATATGATGAACAAGGAGATTGCCATTGTCAATTTTGCGGCATTGATAGCTTCTAATGTGATAGGCTTGACCCTTGCCTTGCTTGATTTTGCTTATTGGAGTTTGGCTTGGCAACAAGTGATTTATATCACGGTGCTCAATTTCGGAAGATATTATTATACGGGATGGCGACCAACGATGAATATTGACTTTGGACCTGTCAAACAGATGTTTGGGTTCAGTGTCAAACTCTTGGTTACGAATATTATCAACACCTTGAGCAACAATGTGCTCACTTTTATCTTTGGTCGTTTCTATCCGATTAGCGATGTGGGTAATTATTCGCAGGCGTCCAATTGGAATACCAAGGCTAACTCGTTTATTACGAATACCATCGGACAGATAGCGCAACCGGTTTTGGCTTCGGTCAAGGAGGATAAGTCGAAGGAGTTGCAAGTGTTTAGGAAGATGCTTCGCTTTACGGCTTTTCTCTCTTTTCCATTGATGTTTGGGTTGACCTTGGTGTCCCGTGAGTTTATCTTGATTACCATTCATGAGAAATGGATAGACAGTGTGCCATTGCTGCAGGTGCTCTGTGTGAGTGGCGCTTTCGTTCCTATCTATACGCTCTATCAGAACTTGGCCATCAGCAATGGCAGGTCGGATGTGTATATGTGGTGCAACTTAGGGCAGGTCGTAGGATTGTTGGCATTGGTGATGTTCTGTCATCGTTATGGTATGCAGACGATGGTGATAGCTTATACCATTTTTATGATAGCTTGGCTCGTGGTGTGGCAAGTGTTGATGCAACGCATTTGCCGTCTTCGATTTTGGGATGTATTGAAAGATACCGTGCCTTTCATGGTTTGTGCAGCAGTCACGATGGTGGCTACTTATTATGCCACCTTGTCGATTCATAACATCTATGTCTTGCTGATAGTCAGACTCTTGTTGGCAGCTTCTATCTATTTTGTCATCATGAAGTTGCTCAAGGTTCAGATCTTGGATGAGTGCTTGGCGTTTATAAGTCGGCGATATGCTAAGTAAAGGTAGTTGACGGTTTTTACCTTCCATCCTTTTCTCATGAGCGCAACACAGATTTTGCAGATGGTATCTTGGATAGGGTAGGTGCAGATGGCATCTACCTGATGGAAATCAATCTTGTTTTCGGCGGCACATCGGTAGGCATTCACCATGCCAATATCCACACTGCGACGGTATTCTCCCTTCTTGTCTTCTTTCTCAAAGAACGAAGCCACGAGTTGGCAAGCCTTGAAGTGAGAGATAAGGTTCTTTTCGGAGAGGGCATGTGTATAAGAGTTGATGTTGTCGGTGCGGTAATCATATACGATGTCATCGATATAGGCACGTTTGGCAAAGAACATGGCCCTTGGCACTACTGCGTAATCCTCGCTGTAGTCGATTCCCTCGATGCTGTAGATATGATGCTCGGTGAGTAAGTTACGGCGATAAAGGCGTCCCCAAATGCGATTGGATATGATGTTTTGGCAAAGCATCCACTTCAGATACGTTTTTTTCTCCACATGGTCAGGACGGTAGGTAGCTCTAGCCTTGCCTTCTCGCCATTCCGCATAGCCGCCATCGGTGATGTCGGCATGAGTAGCCTCTGCTTGGGTTACCAACGACTGGACTGCATCTTTAGGAAGAAGGTCGTCACTATCTACGTGCATCACGTATTCTCCTGTTGAGGCTTGAAACGCTGTGTGGCGTGCTGCTCCCAGTCCCTTGTTGTGCTCATGTTGGATAAGGTGAACTTGTGCTTGTCGTGAAGGGTAATCTTCGATGACATTTTCTAAGATTTCGATGCTTCGGTCTTGGGTACAGTCGTTCACGAAGATATATTCTATATTCGTATAGATTTGCTCGAAGAGTGACCGAGCGCACTCTTCGATATATTTTTCCACTCCGTAAATCGGTACTAATATAGATACTTTCTTCATGATTTTTCAGTGATTTATGACAACCAAGCGACTGAGAGATGTTGGAAAATGAGCATACCGTTGTAGAAGAACAGGAACACGGCAAGCATCATCAGAATCATTCTCAGGGATGAGAGATATTTGGCAGGGGCATTCTTGATGAGATAGCCGATGGCTATAGGAATGATGAACGCCCAGTGCGCCGTCATGATATACACTTCATTGAGCCCGAACCCCAACCCGAAGTGGATAACGGCATCGAATGCCACACAACAGCCTATCATCCATAGAAACTTAGCGTGTCTGCCCATCCACAGGCCTACGACAAACAAGCCTACGATGAGGACTTCCAACAAGTAGAGGAAAGGCGTATGATAGCTGACGAAGATAGGACGATGCTGTCCGATGTCTTCCAATAAATGATCTCTATGCAGAATCAAGGACTCGCCAAAGCAATTCTCTACGAGAGAATGAGGGCGTGATACAGATAAGTTGGCCCATGCCCACACCCCTTCTTTCTTGATTTGTTTGCCATTGATTTCTTTCTGATGTTGTTGGCTGGAAGCTATCTGTGCTTTGAAGGTACTGTCTTTGGCAGCACGTTTCTCTATGATTCTAGCTCCCGCAGCTTTGTGGGGCTTGATATAAGCCTCGTTTTGCCAGATGGCAAGGGTACCGATGGCAAGGGTGGGCAATACGCATCCTAGCAAGATGTATTTCCAAGTGAAGAGACGCTTACCATTGTTGAAGAGGGCACAAAGGAAAGTCTTGGCTCCATTGCTCAGGGTGACGCCTGCGGTGAATACGAATAGTAAGGCACATTGCCAGATGGGCATTTCTTCCTTGCGTTTGAGATGCATGCCTGCAATATAGAAAGTCAGGGTGAGCAGGAAGAGGGAGATGCCGAAATGGTCGGGTACGAATACCGAAACCATGATGTAGCCTAAGGAGAAGAAAAGTCCTGTCAAGAGGTTGGAGTCGAGTTCTCCCAATTCCATGATTTCTCTAAAGATGCGACGCATGAAGAGGAAGGAATAGCACGACAGAACCACCATCACAAGGGCAACAAGATGGATGCTGATGTTCTTCTCGGTCATTGACATCTGCCAATGGTTGATGAGATAAAACGGATACCAGAGGAATTGCAACAAGGGATGACGAAACTCTGTATAGTAACCGTCCCATTTGGATAAAGTTAAGTAGGTGTAGAAGTCAAATCCTGAAATCTCGAAGTCTCGGCTGAATATCGTCCAATATCCCACCTTTCCTCCACGAGTGAACTGATCGTAGTGATACATCACCATCAACACGTTGAGGACTACAAAAACGAGGAATGCCACCAAGAGTGGCCATCGCTCTTCTTTCTTTATCTTAAATATATTGTTCATTCTTTCTTTCTTTTGAAATACGATACTATCTATAAAAGTTGTTTCTTTACAGCATATAACTTACCAATAGATAACCGTTCGTAAGCCATAGGTAGGCGGTTAGAACTATCATCAAACCTCGGAACGCCCAACGAAGGCGGTTGCTGCTGAATCCCTTTGCCAAAAATGCTATGGCGATAGGGATGGCATACATGTAGTGGGCGGTCATGATGTACACTTCGTTGATGCCAAAGCCCAAACCGATGTGGAGGGCGGCATCGAAGAGGAAGAACATCAGTGTGAGCCATAGGAACTTAGACTTCCTGCCCACGATGATACCCAACAAGAAGAGCACGACGATGAAGGCTTCCACTACATAGTTGATAGGCGATTGATAGTTGACGATGACAGGACGGTCACGCAATACATCGCCCAGGAGATGATCCTTATGAAGCAGAATGGACTCGCCGAAGAAGTTTTCCACCAGTGTCTCGCTTCTAGAGGTAGAGATGTCGGTCCATCCAATGAACTCTCCTTTGGCGATAGGCTTTCCGGTGTTCTTGTTCCATATTTGTTTGTGGTCATGCACATATTTCTCGTGAGCTTTCTGCTT
>CAVKNU010000109.1:0-2737 GCA_963657465.1 Lachnospiraceae bacterium | reverse complement strand
GGAAGAAACTCTTGCCATTGGTGAAGAGGGCGGCAAGATAAGTTTTCAATCCGTTGTTGAGCGATACGCCAGCAGTGAAGACAAACAGTAAGACGGTTTGACAGATGGTAAGTTTCCTACCTTTCTTCATGCAGACACCTGTGATGTAGAGTGTGGTGAGTAGAATCATCATCGAGAAGATGAAGTGGTCGGGCACCAGGGCGGACACCATCACATAGGCGAAGGAGAAATAGAAAGCAGAGAGCAGGTTGGCATCAAAACGACTGATTCCTATCACCTCCCGGAATATTCGATAGAGGAAGATGAAGGAATAGAAAGCGCAGAATACCAAGAGAATACCTACCACTAACTGTGCACAGTTCATCCCCGTGAGCATCATCAAACCTTGATTGATTTGGTTGGGCAGATACATAAAGAATGCCAACAGGGGATGGCGATAGATATTGTATTCCGTGTCCCAGTGAGACACGATGCTATAGGTGAGCGGGTCGAAACCTGCCACATGGAATGTCTTGACAAACAGTTTGTGATAGTTGTCGGAAAGAGGGGCAAACTTGTCGAAATATTTAAGTACAGTCAGTGCATTGAGCACGATGAATGTGAGCAGCGCCAGAAGGGCGGCTCCTCTTTCTTCTTTCTTAATCTTGAATATGTCGAATACCTTTTTCATGTCTTTTGTTTTAAACGCTTATCTCTTGAGAAAGAATCTCACTAAGAGGAAGTTGACGGGGATGCAGATGCAGAGCGTAGGAATCATTGCCATTTGCTTGATGAGGCCGATGCCAACGAAGAGATTCAAGAAAAGGGTCTGCATGGAGTAGTTTACGATGTGGGATAGAGTAAACCCCGCACCTCTCTTGGCATTGGCTTTCACCTTGAACGTATAGCGCGTACTGGCGATAAAGTTGAAGATGAAACTCAGGATGTAGGCAATGGTGTTGGCTGCAGTAGCCAAGGCATGGTCGCCCATTTGTGGCAAGATGTGTTCCAATATGGGCATCATGGCTAGATAGATGGCATATTGCAGGAGCGTGGCAATGGCTCCTACGATACCAAAGCGAATCACCTCGCCCAATTTCTCTTTTTGGTTTGCGTCCAAACTATTAATCTTAGTTCTTATATCCATACTTTTCCTTATTGTCAGCTACTTACTCTTCATCTCGTCATAAAGATGGGTGCAAAGGTAGAAATAATAAATGAGAAAGCTATGCTTTTGGGCAAATATTTGAATCTTCCCTCGTAAAAAATCAATATTTTCTTTTGGTGCTAACAGAAAAAATAGCTATCTAAGGATACTTTTTACATATAAAAACTCCCCTTTCCGAAGTAGGTGAACTTCAGCAAGGGGAGTTGCCATTTAAGGGAATGTTATGGGTGAAAATTAGAGATTTTCAATCCAACGTTTGCCTGACTTTGTGTTTGTCCACAGAGCAATACACACTGAAATTACAGCGATTATACCCATCATAATAGTCAATGAATCCATAATTATTTTCTTGAGATTTTGTTTACATTTGTCCAAATGACAAGCCCGATTGCAAATACTAGGCAAATCGTTAAAAAGAAATTATATAAACTCATAATATCTAACATGCAAGTATGTTGCTGATGCGTATTTTAGTTTCTTGTGAAGGTAATTGGTGTCCTTTCAAGTAGGAAGAAAGCTCTTTTTTATCGATTCCCAATTGTTTGGCAAGAGTTGATTCGGATATGCCAATTCTCTCCATAGCATTTAGCATTTGCATAGCTAGTTTTCTAGCCATGCGGCGATCTTCTTGATGAGCTAATCTAGCTTCTGCTTCTTCTCTCCATCTTGATGGAGTTGAAGATTTAAACTTCCGTAATCTTTCAATTGTTGTGTTCATAATGCACCTCCTTTTATGTTATTCTAATTCTGCCAAATAGTCTATAAAGCTATCTGTGTCTATGATGTGTTTCGCAAGAAGGAAATTTCGTACTTGCTCTTGATGCAACAATTCTTGAAGTGTATGTTCTCGTTCTTGCATAGTACGAGTTAGTTTAATTGCACCACCTGTTATGATATAGCAACCATCTTCTAGCTTAAGAGCATAAATTCGTAGCCATGAACGATGATGAGTTAAGACCTTCGGATTGGCCTTTTCTTTGTCTAATGTCAATTCCGAACTTTGCATATCAAGTCTGTCAAATTGGCTTTAAAGAACTTTCTTAACCACTGAACATCATCCCATTTTGCAAACATCATGCCAAGAATGTTGTCTTCATCCCCGCCATAATGTACTGCCCACAGACGTCCGTCTTCTGTAATGTCGTCAAAAGAAGATATGTATTTATTTGTTGTCATTTCACTATCTTTTTTGCAAAGGTACAAAAAAAATATATAACCAATGTAAATATTTCTGTTTTTATTTTGTATCTTGTTATTTTGTAAGATACTTTCAGTTACAGATGCCGTTTTTAGTATTTTTGCAATCTCCCTCAATAGGGTAATTGGTGTAAGGTGACTAGTAAAAGCAATCTCCCCTCTTGCCGAGGAACATCAGCCTCGGCAAGAGGAGGAAATTACAAAAGAGACACTTCTACGAAGTTTTACCAAAGCGTCTTTTGGAAAAATCCCTTATAGGACGCATACGCCTTAATTTTGAGGGTTCAGAGGTAGTAAATTCTGATTTTATTGGTGGAAATAATGGTGAAAGGCACTGATTTTGTGCTAAATTTCGCATAAAATGGCTGTTTTTTCCAATGAAAAGTCTCTATG
>CAVKNU010000108.1:0-8662 GCA_963657465.1 Lachnospiraceae bacterium | reverse complement strand
TTGAAGTCGAAGAGAAATTCGTATTTCTTCTCGTAGAAGGGGCGGATGTCGTCCTGGTAATACTCAAAGAAAGGACTCTCGCCGTATGCCGACAGGAGGGCGTTCCAATGCACGTGGCGCCAATTGGCATGGTCGGAAATGCGAATGTCCTTCATTGCCATCGACGTGTCGTGATTCGTAGGGATGGTGAGGGAAAGAGGACCATTCGTGGTAGGGATTATCATACGGTTTCGATACGTTTGCTTGATAAAGCTCTCATGACGCTCTATCAGGCACTCATCGTAGCGGTTCAACTTCTGGTACCACTGCACGGGTCCGAAATATGTAGAAGATAATAAAGCCTTCAATGTTAAATATTAAAAGTGGTAAATGTTAAGTTAGATGCATCTAAAGAGCAAGAGAATTCTTCACTCTTCGTTCTTCTCTCTTCACTTAAAAGAGCTTATACGCTTTGCCAAGTATCTGATGCTTGTGGACGAGCTGTTGCCCTGTCGAAGTGCGAACGAGGTAATAGCGACAATCCTTGCATCCACAGCGCTTACAGCACACGGTAGGTATTACATAGCGCAGAGTGTCGAGACGGATGGTGTCGCCTGGCATTTTCTCGATTCGCCCGATGAAATACAACTCGGAGCTTGCTCCCCGTAGCTTAGGCAGTTGGGAAACGGAAGGCTTACAAGCAGCAGAGTCTCCAAAGACAACAACCTCGCCACGCTGAATTTTTTCGCAGTCAATCCTATTCACTATCACTCGGTTGCCCTCCTTCAACTGAGGAGAAAGCCCACCTGCGGGCACCGAGAAGACAGTGAATACGTAAGTGCGGATGAGCCATGCAAGGCACAATGCCAGCACTAACGAGATAAGGAATTTGACGGCGATCTTCAAGATTACTTGATATTATCTACAAAATTGAAAAGTCGATTCCATCGGATGCCTGAGAAGCCCGGATGATCTGGGCTGTGGCTCCACCAGATGAAGATAGGCTTACCCACGATGTGGTCTTCAGGCACAAAGCCCCAATAGCGAGAGTCGGCTGAGTTGTGGCGGTTGTCACCCATCATCCAATAGTAGTCGAGCTTGAAGGTGTAACTCTTCGCCAGCTTGCCATTGATGAAGATTCTACCCGCATTGTCCACCTTCAGGTCGTTGCCCTCATACACCTTGATAGGGCGCTCGTAGATAGGCAGATTCTTCAAGGTCAAGGCAATCGACTCGCCCTTCTTTGGAATCCAAATAGGACCATAGTTGTCTGCAGTCCAACCTGTATAAGCGTTCAGCGGATAGAGGTTGCCATACTCGTTCATCGTGTTGATGGAGATGCTCTCCACGAGGTTCTTATTGGCTTTCAGAGCCTGATAAGCCTTCTTGGTCAGAGGGATGGCACCGCTCTGATTGTAGGTCAGGAGGTCTTCGTTGGTAATGCCCAACTCGTCAGCCAATTCTATAGGGAACTCGCCCTTGAGCTTCATCTTGTAGGTGTATTGCACATTGTCAGGCTCCTTGTTTGGCTTGCCATCGAGATAGATGATGCGGTTCTTGATCTGCAAGGTCTGTCCTGGCAATCCCACACAGCGCTTCACATAGTTCTCACGGCGGTCGGTAGGACGGCTGATGATGTCACCATATTCACCTGGCATACTCTTGATGTAGTTGCGTCCGGCTGCATAAACTTGCTCGAAATAACGACGCTGCTGCAGAGGATTCAAAGTGCGAACATCCTTTGCCAATCCATTTTGTTCAAGGAGCTGGTCGCCGATACTGTAACACATCAGATAGTAATCGTTTGCCTGGTAGCGCTCCTCATTGCAGAGGG
Organism: Lachnospiraceae bacterium; assembly: GCA_963657465.1. Classification (GTDB taxonomy): domain Bacteria; phylum Bacteroidota; class Bacteroidia; order Bacteroidales; family Bacteroidaceae; genus Prevotella. The sequence continues at coordinate 6,849 of CAVKNU010000108.1, read as the reverse complement.
TGTCGCCAGCTGGGTAGTTGAACACCACGATGTCGTTGAGCTTCACGTCGCCCAATCCCTTGACACGGCGATAATCCCAGTGAGGCCACTCCACGTAACTCTTCACGTTGACCAATGGCATGGTGTGCTGGGTCAATGGCATCGTGAGCGGAGTCTCAGGGATGCGAGGACCATAGCTCACCTTGCTCACAAAGAGGTAATCACCCGTAAGGAGCGATTTCTCCAGTGATGAGGATGGAATCACATAGTTCTGGAAGAAGAAGAGGTTGATGAAATATACTGCCACGAGTGCGAATACGAGCGCGTCCACCCAACTCATGATGAAGCGCACAGGACCTTCCTCGTCCTTCCACCATTGCCAACGAATCTTCTTCGTAATATAAACATCAAAGATGAATGGAATCACAATGAGTCCCAACCAACTCTTCACCCAAATCAAAAATAGTAAGTACAGGGCAAGCACTACCAAGAACTTCGCCCATTGCACTTTCATATTGAGCTTTTGTTTCTGTTTGTCAATCATAATTTCTCATAAGGGAAGCTTTCGCCTCCCTTCCTGTTTGTGTTTAGAATTTGAATAAATCGGATGTTGTGAGCAAGCCACTGTGGTTGGCTGTGAACTCAGCCGCCAAGACTGCACCGAGTGCAAATCCCTTACGAGAATGAGCACTGTGCTCGATGGTAATCATGTCAGCCTCAGAGTCGTACATCACAGCGTGGATGCCTGGTACCTCGCCATCACGCACACAGTTGATGACCAAGTCCTCGTCCTTGATATTCTGGTCACCCTCGTCTGAGTGACCATCGTTGGTCCAATAAGTCACGCCACGCTTCCAGTCCTTCTTTCTATCCACATTGTCGATGATCTCCTCGGCAAGGGTGATAGCTGTGCCAGATGGAGCGTCGAGCTTATGAACGTGGTGGGTCTCCTGCATGCAAACTGAGTACTGTGGGAAACCGTTCATAATCTTAGCCAAGTAGCGATTGACAGCAGAGAAGATTGCCACGCCGATACTGAAATTGGAAGCCCAGAAGAGGGTTTGCTTGCCATCAGCACAAAGCTTCTCCACGTCAGCCTTATGGTCTTTCATCCAACCTGTGGAACCACTGACCACCTTCACATTGTGAGAGAAAGCCTTCAGATAGTTGCCGTAAGCAGCGGTAGGGTTGGTAAACTCGATAGCCACATCCGCAGAGCTGAACTCAGGGCTGTCGAAGTCTTCAGGGTTATTTACGTCAATCTTACATACGATTTCGTGGCCACGCTGGAGGGCGATTTCTTCAATCATGTGCCCCATCTTGCCGTAGCCAATCAAAGCTATTTTCATCTTATTTCTATTTTAGTTTTCGGCAAAAATAATCATTTTTCTTTAAAAAACGTCCTTATTATAGCAATAAATAGAAAATTTTGGTTATTTTTGCAGAGATTTAGGGTGAAAAGAGAGTTTTTTCCTCATATTCACCCCATAACTGAGATTTTAAAAACTGAGATTTGAGTATGAAATACGTATTTGAGACAAAGATGGAGGTGCGCGACTACGAGTGCGACATCGAGGGTATCGTCAACAATGCCAACTATCTGCATTACATGGAGCACACGCGACATCTCTTCCTACAGAAATGCGGTCTCAGCTTTGCCGAAATGCATCGCAAGGGCGTGGATGCTGTGGTGGCTCGCATGAACTTGCAATACAAGACGCCACTGCAGTGCGACGACGAGTTTTTCTCTCGCCTGTGGTTGGAGAAGCAAGGTGTGCGCTATGTTTTCCATCAAGACATCTTCCGTGCCTCTGACGAAAAGCTCTGCCTAAAGGCAACCGTGGAACTGGTGTGCCTCATCCATGGCAAACTGGGCAATAGCGAAGACTACGACAAGGCTTTCGAGGCGTACTTTAAGTAAAGAACGAAGAGTGAAAAAACAAAGTTCGGCGAAAACTTACGAAACCCTTCCATGAACAAGAACAGATTCTGCTCTGAAATCTAATCAGAACAAAATCATCGAAACTGAGTCTGAATAAAGTCATTTGAAAACCAAATAATAAAGAAAACAAAACCTATGGAACAACTACTCCATTACGTCTGGAAACACAAGCTGTTTCCTCTCTCTCCTCTTACCACGACCCTTCACCAATCCGTGGAAGTCATCGACCCAGGCTTGCACAACCGCAACGCTGGTCCAGACTTTTTCAACGCCAAAATCAAGATAAACGGCACGCTCTGGGTGGGGAACGTGGAGATTCATGACAAGGCAAGTGACTGGTACCTTCATGCCCACGACAAGGACGAGCGGTACGACAACGTCATCCTGCACGTGTGTGGTGTCATCGACCTAGAAGCTCGAAATTCCAAGGACGCCCCTCTCACGCAAATGCAACTCGACATCCCCGACTCCGTGTTTCGCCATTACCAAGAACTCCTGAGCATCGACCAATATCCTCCTTGCTACCAAATCATCCCCTCTTTGTCAAGGCTTACCATACACAGTTGGATGAGCGCCCTACAAACCGAGCGGCTATCGCAGAAGACGGAAGCCATCGAAGAACGTGTGCGCCGATGCAATGGCGATTGGGAGAACGCTTATTTCGTGACCTTGGCTCGCAATTACGGTTTCGGCATCAATGGTGAAACCTTCGAACAATGGGCACTCCATCTGCCCCTGCGTGCCGTAGATCATCATCGTGACGACCTCTTCCAGATAGAAGCCATCTTCATGGGACAAGCAGGATTGCTGGAGCTAAGCACCATCCCAAAACGCTATCAGAAGGAGGCACTCAACGATGGTTATTTCTCCCGACTGAGAAACGAGTACCTTTATCTCGCCCATAAATTCTCGATGCAACCGATGGATTACAAGTTGTGGCGATTCCTCCGCCTGCGTCCCCAAAACTTTCCCCACATCCGCATCTCCCAGCTCGCCAACCTCTATTATAACCGCCGAGCAGGACTCAGCCAACTCCTAGAGGCAACCACCGTAAAGGATGCCAAGGCGATACTTGCCACGAGCGTAACGCCATATTGGGAGACGCACTACACCTTCGGCAGCACGAGCGTGAAAAACGAGAAGCACCTCTCCCCTTTCTCGCTCAATCTGCTCATCATCAACACGGTGGTGCCTATTCTCTTCGCCTACGGCAGACACAGAGGAGAAGAAAAATACTGCGACCGTGCCTTCGATTTTCTGGAGGAGCTGAAAGCCGAGAACAACCACATCGTCCGAATGTGGAAGCTATGTGGTCTGGAAGTGGAGAACGCCGGTGACAGCCAAGCCCTTATCCAACTGAAGAAAGAATACTGCGACAAAAAGGAATGCCTTCGTTGCCGCATCGGTTACGAATACCTCAAAAGGAAGTGAATTAAACATTAAACACTACACATTAAACATTATTATCGTGGACCAACAAGAAATATTAAACACAATTCTCCTAACTCGACTGAACTATTTCAGCCTAGCCGGAATGCTAGAGCTCTACCGAAGGGTAGGCTCCGCAACCCTCATCATGGAGAACCGCGACAACATCCGCGACATTCTTCCTGATGCCTCTCCTCGCCTAATAGAGGCTCTCAAGAACACAGACGAGTCAAGGCGTAGAGCCGAGGTGGAACTGGAATACGACCTAAGGTATGGCATAATACCAATCTGCATGAACGACGACCGCTACCCCCAACGACTCAAGGAATGTGACGATGCGCCTCTCATGTTATTCTATAAGGGAAACGCTAATCTCAACCAACAGCGTGTCATCAACATCGTGGGCACTCGCCATTGCACACCATACGGCGAAGACCTCATTCGCCGTTTTATCGCCGACCTCAAGCAACTCTCCCCTCGTGTCTTGATTGTGAGTGGTTTAGCCTACGGCGTAGATATCAATGCCCATCGTCAAGCGCTCGCCAATGGCTATGAGACGGTGGGTGTGTTGGCTCACGGCCTCGACGACCTCTACCCTTCCCGGCACAAGGAAACAGCATTAAGGATGATAGAGCAAGGAGGACTACTCACCGAGTTTATGACACAAACAAATGCAGACAAGATAAACTTTGTACGCCGCAACCGCATCGTGGCAGGAATGTCGGATGCTTGCATCTTGATAGAGAGTGCCGCCAAAGGTGGAGGTCTCATCACCTGCGAAATCTCGCAAGCCTACGGCAGGGATGTCTTCACCTTTCCCGGTAGGATAGGCGACGCCTACAGCGAGGGATGCAACAATTTGATACGCAACAACGGAGCCACCCTTATCACCTCTGCCGAGGATTTCGTAAAAGATCTGGGATGGCAGGACGACACCATCCTAATGAGAGCCAAACAGCAAGGCATCGAGCGTAGTCTCTTCCCCGACTTATCCGCAGAAGAACAAGCCGTCGTCAATGTTTTATCCAAAAACAACGACCTCCAAATCAACATGATTTCCGTGCAGAGTGGCATCGAAATCGGGCGACTCACAGCATTGCTCTTCACCTTGGAAATGAAGGGGATTCTAAGGACTTTGGCTGGAGGAATGTATCATCTATTAATGTAACTCCTTGGCTATCTCGAAAAAAAAGCGTAACTTTGCAGCCGCAAAAACAAAAGAGATTTTCTCTTGACAAAACAATAGAACTATAATGAAAATAGGAAATATAGAATTTGGACCTCAGCCCCTCTTCCTCGCTCCTATGGAAGACGTGACGGACATTGGTTTTCGCATGCTCTGCAAGCGATTCGGAACAGCTATGGTTTACACCGAGTTTGTTTCGGCGGAAGCCTTGGTGCGCTCCATCAAATCAACGATCAGCAAACTGACGATAAGCGACGAGGAACGTCCTGTGGGCATTCAGATTTACGGTCGAACCACCGTCGACATGGTGGAGGCTGCAAAGATTGTGGAGCAAGCCAAGCCTGACGTCATCGACATCAACTTCGGTTGTCCTGTGAAGAAAGTAGCAGGCAAGGGCGCAGGAGCAGGAATGCTCCGCAACATTCCTCTGATGCTCGACATCACCCGAGAGGTAGTAAAGGCGGTAAACGTGCCTGTAACAGTAAAGACTCGCCTAGGATGGGACAACGACAACCTCATCATCACCGACCTAGCCGAACAGCTACAGGATTGTGGCATCCAGGCCCTCACCATCCACGGCAGAACCCGAAGCCAAATGTACACGGGCGAAGCCGACTGGAGCCTCATCGGAGAGGTGAAGAACAACCCACGCATCCACATTCCTATCATCGGCAATGGAGACATCACCACCCCAGAGGAAGCAAAGCTTGCCTTCGACCGCTATGGTGTGGATGCAGTGATGATTGGCCGTGCCACCTTTGGCAGACCTTGGATTTTCAAGGAAATCCGTGATTATCTCGACAACACAGGTGCCGCCCCATTGACCGTGGATGAGAAAATCGACCTCTTGGAGGAGCAACTTCGCATCAACATCGAGCGCATCGACGAGTACCGAGGCATCCTCCACACTCGCCGTCACCTCGCCGCATCCCCTATCTTCAAGGGCATCCCCGACTTCAAGCAGACCCGCATCGCCATGCTGAGAGCCAACAAGGAGGAGGAGCTCAAGGCGATACTGAACGAATGCCGAGCTAAAATAAAAGCTTCTATCGAAGGATAGAAGCTCCATTTAGCATGGCAAGCGCCTTGTTCTCATTATCCTCCATGATTTCACGCTCGCCTGGACCCTTGTCGTTGATGCCGCAGAGGTGCAGGATGCCATGGATGATGACACGGTGAAGCTCATCATCATAGGTCTTGCCAAACTTCTCGGCATTGGTGCGAACGGTGTCGAGAGAAATCACGATGTCGCCATTGATAATGTCATCCTCATCATAATCGAAGGTGATGACATCGGTGTAATAGTCGTGGCCGAGATACTCGTTGTTCACCTCGAGTATCTTCTCGTCGTCCACAAACATGTAGCCTATCTCCCCCACCTTGCGGCCATGAGAGGCTGCTACCTTGCGAATCCATGCACTGGTATCGCGACGCTTGATCTTAGGCATTTTTACGCCTTCTACATTGTATGTAATCATACGCTATTTCCTCCTTTTTTTAGTCTTTTATACTTTTAGTTTACTTTATTTTCGGCAGGAATTCATCCGCCTCTCTTCCGAAGAATCTCAATTCCCTGACGAGCGTTGAGCTGACGCTGCCGTATCTCGGGTCGGAAAAGAGGAGAATAGTCTCCACACCACCCAACTGCTTATTGATGTCAGCCTGCTCACGCTCATACTCAAAGTCCCTAACGCTTCGCACGCCACGCACCAAGAATTTGGCACCCATGCGATGCGCCAAGTCGATGGTAAGATCATCATAAGAGACCACCTCCAGGCGATAGCCCTTGCTTGCATCATCAGCATCCACCAACGTAGCGCATTCCTCAGGAAAGACCTTCTTGATGTCTTCCACACGCTGTGAAATCTCCTCGCTGGCGTGCTTTAGCTTACTCACTGCCACGGCAATGACGAGCTTGTCGAACATCGGCAGAGCACGCTCCGCAATGTTCTGATGTCCTATCGTAAATGGGTCGAATGTACCCGTAAAAATTCCTATTCTCATAATTATTCAAACAAATCTCCCTGCATGATGTTTCCTGTATAAGGATTGCGCCCCAGATGGTCATAGGCAAGCTGTGTTGCCATTCTTCCACGAGGCGTACGCTTGATAAAACCCTCCATGATAAGGAAAGGCTCATAAACTTCCTCCACCGTGCCGCCATCCTCGCCGATAGCCGTGGCAATGGTGCTCACGCCCACAGGTCCACCATGGAACTTGTCGATGATGGTAGTGAGAATCTTGTTGTCTATCTCGTCAAGTCCGTATTGGTCGATGTTCAGAGCCTTCAAAGCCACTTGGGCGATGTCGTAAG
>CAVKNU010000107.1:3087-8706 GCA_963657465.1 Lachnospiraceae bacterium | reverse complement strand
CAGCACGACAGTTGTCGGCAGGAGTGGTGGCAGGATTGTCGTAATAGATGTTGATGTATTCTGCATCTGGACAATCATGGTCTATCTGATGAGAATGGCAGTATTCTCCCAACTTATTCCAAGCCTCCACGTAGTTGAGTTTCTGATAATCTCCTTTTAGGTGAACGCAGATTGCTTTCACGTCCTTTCTTGTTTCTATTCTTTCTGTTATTTCCATAATTGTATTTTTGATGAATGATTCGTATTTGAATTACGATGGCAAAGTTACTCATAAAAGACGAACACCATTTTCATTTAACGGAATCCTTTTCATCCTAAACTCCATCGGGCTTACTCCAAACTTCCTCTTGAATGCCGTGCAGAAGTGGCTTTGGTAATCATAGCCTAGTTTGATTCCTATTTCGGCGATGGGGAGAGTGGTGTCAAGAAGGTATTGGACGGCAAGGTTCATTCGATAATCGAAAAGGTATTGAAACACAGTGGTTCCGAACTCTTGCTTGAAGGCTTTCTTCAGCGTACATTCGTTCGTGCCCACCATCGAGGCAAGCTGGTGCAAGGACGGCAGGTCTTGGTAATGGGAATGGATAATGTCCTTTACATCGTGTATTTTGTCGCGAATGATGAGGCTGAGATGAAAGCTTTCTTTCTCGGAGCCAGAAGGTGCCAGCATTCCCGCTAGGCATTCCGTAATTTTCGTCTCCAGATAAATCGGAGCCATGTTGCCCATCATGCGGCATTTGTGAATGTCTCTTGCAGCCCTCAGCACTTGCGTATTGGCTAGGTGGTTTTCTTTAAATAACGTACCATTGTCAATGGTTTGCGTGTATTTGTCGAGTTGTTCAAAAGTCTGTGGATCTTTGGTGATGAGAGTTTGGATGTAATCTTGTGGGATGATGAAATTGAGCATTTCTACAGCCTCGTTCTTGGGAAGACTCATATCCATGGCTCCCATTCCATTTCTCAGCACGATGTTGGCAGAACCGACTTGCCAGTTGAATTCGGGATTTCTGAAAAGGGAAGTCTTGGCAGAGAAATGACCTTGGGTGAGAAGGCAGAATCCCATGATGGGCTCTACCTCGCATTTGGAAGAAAACTGGCAGTCGGCAGCAGTATGAAACTGTTCTACTTGAATGCCAAAATGGGGGTAGGAATAGTCATGGAAAGCCACATTTAGTAGTGCAGTCTCTAGTTTTTGAGGCCTTTTCTCTGCCATGCAGACTTTTTGAGTTTGTCTCTCAGTCATACAGATGCTTTCGGTAAGTGGTTTCTCACTTGTCGAAAGGTATCTTTCGATTGTTTTTCCTTCTTTTTTGATTTCAATCTCCGTCATTTTTGTGTCTTATCATTAGAGTTTTGTATTTAACTTGCAAAGGTAATTGTAAAATATCGAATGTATTTTCATCTGGCGGAATAACCAAGCCATGCTTCTTTTAGATTGCTACAAAGGTATTTCTTTTCGCAATAATTAGCAAATGTTTTAGTCTCTTCACCTCCTTCTAGGGATGGAATGCAGTTGTTTGTGACGAATGGCAAGTGTTGGGGATGGATTGTAAGCATTAAAGCTTCTCTAATTCCGTCATATTAAAATCCCTTTTGTAGTTTTTCTCTACTTTTGCAGTCTAAAAAATGTAATGACACAAAATGTTATTTCTTGTGTAGAACTAGGGAATCATAATTAAAACTACAATATAAAAGGAGAAAAGACAATGAAGAAAATTGTATTTACAACATTAGGGATGCTGCTTTCTGCCTCACTCCAAGCACAAGAGCAGAATGCAGCCCAGTCTCAGACCAACACTTCTAGCGACAGTACCAAAGTATCCAAGTTGGAGCAAACTCAGCAACTGGGCGAGGTGGTAGTAAAGAGCACTTTGCCCAAGATTCGCAACAATGCCAATGGAATGACGGTGATTGTTGCAGGAAGCGAATTGGAAAAAGTGGGTAACTCAAAAGACCTGTTGCGTCGTTTGCCTAGCATTCAGAGTGCCGACGATGCAGTCGAGGTGTTTGGACGAGGAGCCGCAGAGGTCTATGTTAACAATCGAAAATTGTATGACTTGAAGGAGTTGGACCGTATTCCTTCCGACCAAATTGTCAACGTGGAAATCATCAGTAACCCTGGTGCTCGCTATGCTGCAACCACTAGGGCTGTGATTCGCATCAAGACCAAGCGACCACAAGGTGAGGGCTGGGGATTCAGAGAGGAACTGAAAGGCTACCATAATGTGGGATGGGGAGCCAGAGAGCAACTGGATGTGAACTATCGCCAAGGAGGATTGGATATTTCCGCCTCGCTTATGGGTGAGACCAAGAATACGGGCGGAAGTGCCTACGAGCGAATCGAGACCTATTCTGACGGCAAGTTGTTGCAGCAAGTCATCGACCGAATGCAGAATCGTTCGCATGAACGTTCTTTCAGCCCTGGGCTTAGGGTAAACTATACCTTTGGCGACGACCAGTCTGTCGGTGCGCAATATCACTATTTCCGTGAGCCTTACGCCAAGACGAATACAGATTTGCCTTCGCTCTTCACCTATGATGGCAAGTTCTTGCAAAACTCCATGTCGTACCTCCACTTCCGTACACCTTATTATAATCATCAAGCCAACTTGTATTATAGTGGAAAGGTGAAGGAGTGGCAGATAGATTTCAATCTTGATGGATTCTGGAGCGACTCGAAGAGTACTACCGTGACGGATGAGGAGGACTTGGCAGAGAAAGCTACTTCTGCTTTGAGTGATGATTCTTCTATGGGTACCAATACTGCCTTTAACCATAGTTCCAACCGCCTATACACAGCAAAGCTAACCTTTGAGCATCCACTTTTGGGTGGAACCGTTGGCTTCGGAGGTGAGTATAGCAATACACATCGCAAGGAGCTGAACATCAACCCAGCCACCCAAGATGGCGACACTAAGGTGAAGGAGGCGATTTGGAGTGGCTTTATGGAGTATCGCCGTATGTTCTTTGACAAACTCAGAATGCAAGCTGGATTGCGTTATGAGAATGTGGTGAGCGACTTTTATGAGGAAGGCGAACACGCAATGGATAGGGATTATGCCGACTGGTTCCCATCGCTCGGACTGAGCATGCCGATAGGTAAAGCGCAGTTGAGTGCCAACTATGGCATCGACATCACTCGTCCGTCGTTCAGTAATCTCTCCGACAATATCATTTACATCAACAGCTATTCTTACCAGGGCGGAAACTCGAAGTTGAAACCTACCTATAGCCATGACTTCTCGTTCAGTGCCTCATGGAAATGGATTTGGGGACAGGCTATTTATAGTAGGGTAGTGGATGACATCGCTTTCGAGAACATCAGCTATTCAGAGGATGACAAGTTGGTGACTCTCATTCATCCTAACAATATGCCTACCTTCCATCGCTATGTGGTGCAAGCCTTTGCGCAACCTACGCTCTTCAAGGTATGGCATCCTACATGGGGGCTGGTCTATTGCCTGCAGGATTTTGAGGGAATGAATGCCGATGGAAACAAGATAAAGTTGGACAGGCCTTTACTCAATATCATTTGGAATAACCTCTTCATCTTGCCTCATAATTGGCGTCTTGGTTGCGATTTCCAAAGTCAGACAGGTGGTGACTATTCTACCTATCGCATCCACAACTTCATATATTCCGTGAATGCCTTGGTGCAGAAGTCGCTCTTCAAGGAACGTCTCGACCTACAGTTGCAAGCTAGCAATCTCTTGCATTCTCATCATCAGGCGGTTACCATCTTCAGCAGTCGTAATCTCTATCAAGAGAACAAGTACTATGCCTACATAGAACTGTCGGCAGTGTATAAGTTTAATATTGCCAAGGATAAGTACAAGGGAGGCAATGGAGACAGCAAGCAGAGAAAGAGAGTGAAATAAAAAGTGGCAATCATGCAATGAGGGTGCGTCATCAGAGTCTATGGCGCACCCTCATCGTTCTAGTTGTTCTTCTGCAATTTTTCCCGAATCAGTGGCGTGTAGGTACGAGAAACAGGTATCAGTTTGTCTATGCCAAAGAGCTGGAGCTGATAGCCATTGCTGCGGCTGGACATGTTGACCACAAAATTGAGATTGACGATGAAAGCCCTGTGACATTGCACCATGTAAGGGAGGTCGCAGAGCTGCTCCTTGATTTGCTTGAGGGTGATGCGGAGCATCTTGTGGGCAGGTGTGTTGTCTGAGAGGTACCAGATGGTGGCGTAGTTGGCCATTGACTCTACATAGAGAATGTCTTTTGCTACGACATCCAGGAAAGAGTCGTTGGTAAAGCCTATCAAATGGCACACTCTCGGTTCTTCGAGTTCCAAGTCCTTCTGATGTTCTTCCAGAAGTTTGTTGATGGATCGCATTTCTTCCAGTTGCTCGTGCAGTTGCCAGTTTTTGTTGCGGATGTAAGTGCCGATGAAGATAAAGAGTGACGAGGAGCCGATGTAATACAAAAAGTATGTATAGGGCACTAACGTGAAATGTCCTCCGTAGTACCAAATGTCTAAGGCGTGGTCGCAATTATAAACTCCATTGAGGGTGGTGAGGATGGCAGCAAGCACAGGTGTGTTGACAAGTAGCAAGATGAGGGAGTTGCGATGCACGGTTCGCAAAGGCAACTTGGGGTCGAGGGGCTTTTTCAGCACATAGGTGGTGAACAGTCCGACCATGAAACAAGAGAGAATCGTGGCAAGGCTTATCAAGAAGAAATATCCTAGTCGTCTGTCGCCCAACTGCTCTACATCGAATGGAGAAATCAATCCCAGCAACAAGAAGACGAGGATGCCAGTGATGACACTCTCACGGATGATTCTGATGTTTTTGCTTTCCTTCCAAAAACGCTTGATAGTATTTGCCGTCATAATGCAATCTCCTAAATTAATGAATGCAACAAAGATACTGTATTTTTTGTTTGTACCCAAATGTCGAACTCTTTTTCTTGTCTTTTGGGACGAAATACAGGCTTTTGGGACGAATATTTAAAAGCACAGTGACTTTTCCCCCTACAGCTAGAAATATTTTTGATAACCTAAATGACGAATAATATTTTTCTAAGTTTTTCGTTTTTTCTTGTAGTAAATCATGTAGGACCTGCGTCTAAAGGTCAGAAATTAAAAAATAAAAACAATGAATACAGAACAACAACCATCCGACGAGAGCATGCAACAGGAGTTCGCAAGGCTCGTAAGGGAACACAAGGCAACGATTTACACCGTGTGTTACATGTTCTCGAAAGACAATGACGAGGTGAACGACCTCTTTCAGGAAATCCTCGTCAATCTATGGAGAGGTTTCTCTCAGTTTGAGGGACGCAGTGACATCCGAACATGGTTCTATCGTGTGAGCCTGAACACCTGCATCACCATCGACAGAAAGAAGAAACGCAACAAGAGCGTTCCTCTCTCTATGAACATCAACCTCTATGAGGACAACGATGCCGACACCAAACAAGTGAAGATGCTCTACGACCGCATCAACAAGCTAGGTCCATTCGACCGTGCTATCGTACTGCTTTGGCTCGAAGGTATTCCGTATGATGAGATAGGGGAGATTGTCGGAATCTCTGCGAAGAACGTCTCGGTGAAGCTCGTCCGCATTCGGGAGAAACTGAAACAGCTATAGAAAGTTTCGTTCC
>CAVKNU010000107.1:0-2848 GCA_963657465.1 Lachnospiraceae bacterium | reverse complement strand
GCAATCGAATGCCGATAGCTTGGACTTGGAGCAAATGCGTGAGCAACTGGGCATTCTCAAGCAGAAGCTCGACAAGCAAACAATAGTGACCGACACGTTGATTCATCAGGCGATGAAGCAGAAAATGTCGTGGATAACGAAGTACTGTTGGTTTGCAGCCTTGGTACTTTTCCCTTTCATCTGCGTAACATGGTGGGAGATTAAAGACCTCTGGGGCTTCTCCATTTATAGTTACCTCCTGCTGATTATATTGACGGGTGGATGCATCATAGCCGACATCCTCATCAATAAGATGAAGCCTGAGGATTGGAAAAACGAGAACTTGGTGGAAACCGCCAAGAAACTGGCGAAGATGAAGCATACTCGCAAGATTCAGGTTCGCATACAGATGACGTTTATGTTTTTGGTGTTTGCAGTGTTGGGATATGACGCTTATTTGGCAGGCGTCGTTCCATGCGAACAGATGATAACATTTGGCATTTGTTGCTTGGTGGGTGGCGTCATCGGTGGACTCATCGGTCTTCGAATTCTCGCCAAGATGCAACGAACCAATGATGAAATCATCGAACAGATAGAATCACTCTCATAATGATATTTGAATCTCTCTCATAAATGATAAAGCCTCCGCTTCTCATGGATTTTCTTCATGGAAGTGGAGGCTTTTCTATTGCTGCTTTAAATCGTGTTGATTCATTCTTATTCTTCCGTCAGATTCTTTAGCAGTCCTTGGCAAGCATCTTCGAGCAATTCGATAACGAGTTCGAAGTCGCTGTAGTCGCCATAGTAAGGGTCGGGAACGGTGGTGTACTCTCTGTGCTGCGTGAGGAAGTCGGCGATGCGTACCACTTTGTCCTTGTCTGCCTGACGGGAGGCTTGCGAGGTAATGGCACGGTAGTTCTCATTGTCCATTACTACGATGGTGTCGAATCGAGCGAAGTCTGACTTTTGGAATTGACGGGCGTGACTGTCGAATCGATAACCATGCTCTGCGCCACACTTGCGCATTCGGCTGTCTGGCAATTGCCCAATGTGCCAACTGCCAATGGCAGCAGAATCGATAAAGAACTCATCGTCTAGACCTGCTTTCTCCACCAAGCTCTTCATGATGCCTTCGGCGGCAGGAGAACGACAGATGTTGCCCAAACAGATAAATAATACGGTATGTTTGCCTTTTTTCATCATAATTTTTGTCTTTTTAGTTGCAAAAGTACAAAGAATTTGGTAAAAATGAAAGTTTTTGCATAGATAAATCTTGAAAATCTTGTGGCTTTGGGAATAAAATGTTACCTTTGTTTTTGAAAAAAAACTCAAAATAATTTTATACGATGAACAAGATTACTATGCTTGGCACGGGCAATGCTACTGTAACCCAGTGCTATAATACATGTTTTGTTTTAGCTACAGATACAACGCAACTATTGGTGGATGCTGGTGGAGGAAATGGCATCTTGGGACAGTTGAAGAAGGTTGGCATCGGAATCGCTGACATTCATCATCTCTATGTTACCCACGCCCATACTGACCATGTGCTAGGCGTTATTTGGGTGATTCGCATGGTGGCGCAATGCAAGGGCTATGAAGGTAAGCTCCATGTCTATAGCCACGACAAGGTGCTAAAGGTGGTCACTACTATCTGCGACATGATTCTTGCCAAGAAGCAGTTGGCTAAGGTAGCCGAGCGTGTGGTCTTTCATGAGCTGAAGGATGGCGACAGTTTCGAGGTGGGAGACATTCGAATGGCTTGTTTCGACATTCATTCCACGAAGGAAAAGCAGTTTGGATTCCGGGCAGAATTGCCAGATGGTGAGATCCTCGCTTGCTTGGGCGATGAGCCTTACAATGAGCAGAATCGCCAGTACATCGAGAATGCCGATTGGATGATGTGCGAGGCTTTCTGTCTTTATGCCGACCGAGAAGTCTTCAAGCCTTACGAGAAATGCCACAGCACGGCACTCGATGCAGGCAAGCTAGCTGCAGAGCTAAATGTAAAGAATCTCATCCTCTACCATACAGAAGAAAAGACGCTCGCTACTCGCAAGCAGACCTATGCCAAGGAAGCGGCAGAGAACTTCAAGGGAAATATCATCGTGCCTGATGACTTGGAGGTGATTGAATTGTAGAAGACCGATGAATGCTGATTGTGGCTTACCCTTGTGAGTTTTGAAGATAAAAGTGCCCCCCTCAGCAAAACTAGCAACACAACAAGCAATTGCGAGTTTTGCGGAAGGGGGCTTTTTGTGTCTGCATGAGCCGACTTTATACCATTTAAATATAAGCCTGTAATAGCAGATTCTATTATATAAAATATGTGAGAAACCAACCTTAGTCTGATGCAATCGAATTGTAGCATTTGTTATCTTTTTCTTCAACCATTTGTAACTTCTTTGACACAAAATCCACCTACCTTTGCACAAAATTTTTAAAAAAAAGGTTTTAAAATCAAAGACAAAAATGAATTGTTTCAAGGATTTCGAAGTTTTCAAAGAGGAAATGAAGAAAAAGGTGTTTAGCGTTTGTGGCAACAAGGTCGCTGCATGTATGATGACAGTTATCTTGCTGTTTGTAGGCTTGCATTTGCAAGCGCAAATTCCAACCGAATGGAAAAAGATGAAGGGTGACGTAACCATGTACATGGCGAACGACCTAGGGCGCAATGGTTATTACGACCAGAAGAAGATAGCCGAACTGATGGGGACAATGGCGGAGACCACTGGTATGAAATGCGTGCTCGCAGTGGGCGACATTCATCACTTCAATGGCGTGGCTTCCGTGAACGATCCTCTGTGGATGACTAACTATGAGTTGGTGTATTCTCACCCAGAGCTGATGCTCGACTGGTTTCCTGTGC
>CAVKNU010000106.1:0-8717 GCA_963657465.1 Lachnospiraceae bacterium | reverse complement strand
TACGCAGCAGTTCCACAACTACTGCCAGGTTGGTACTCTTTATCTCCAACTCATCTCCGCCAGGGCTAGCTATAACCAACTGCTTGACACACCACTTGGTTTCTGGTTGTCCAGATGGCTGCTCTGAAAAACGCTCATCTATAATAGAAAGAGGTATCATGGAAGGTTTCTCCTCTTCCTGCATTTTACCTTTGGTTGACGAGTATTGCTTCTTGTACTCTGCCAACCATTTATAGTCAATGCCTTCATCGGCACAATACTTGCGCAGGTTTCGACCTTTGCGGTTCTGGTTGTAGTCCTGCATAACCTTTTCAAAGTATTCCTTTGTTTCCATCTTCTGGATGTTGAGATTGAGCCAATCTCGATACTCATCAAGGGCTGGACTATTTATGTCTGAATAGTATTCTTCATCATTTAATCTTCATACTGAGGCAGGTCTATCACTGGCACTTTATGAAGCAGGACATAACGCTGAAGTAATTGGCGCCAAACCAAAAGACGTGTACCTTGCCACATTTCCACGGCTGCAGCCGTCAGAAAGCTGAAGGCAGAATTTGGAGTGCTAAAAGTTTCTGCGACTGACTTTGCCATTACCTCGACATCTTTAGTATAGTCTATGCCTGTCTCAATAGAGAAACCACCTATGCCTTCCACTTTCTCAAATGCTATCTTACTGAGGTCGGGATTACAAATTCCCTCAACTTCTACTCCTGATAAGAGGGCATGGAGGCGAGGATATTTCTTAGGCAGTAAATCTCTGAGAAATTTCTCACGTTCTTTGCCTCCTTGCGATGCGTAATAATCATAGAAGCCGCCCCATGAACAGATAGCCTTTACCTTACCTTCTGCCGTTTTCAGCAGTGCGAAATGGGCATAATACTCGTAATCCTCATCGAAGATAGAGCCATTTTTATCTGTTTCTTTGTTTTTATCTTGGAAGGCATCACGAAGATTGCAACGGAGAATAAGTTCTGATATCTCATTATAATGCAAAACTGTGTAGTTTTGTCCTTTGGGAATGGTCTTTCCAGAAGTAGGCGTAAGGAATGGACGAAGTACTGCATTTGGCATAAGTTCATCCAGCCACTTTTGGAGGGTTGTTTCGCCTGCTTGAAAGTAATTGGAAAGGATACGAAAGTTATTTCGCATCGAACCATCTATTTGGTCAAGGACCTTTTGCTGTTGGGCAATCGTTATCTCTTCTTTTTTGTTGCCATATGCCAAATCAGACATTCTCCGATTACGATAGACTGTCAATTTCTTCTGATAGTCCAAGAAAAGATTGCGCAATGTTTCATAAGCATTCCTGGAAGGGTCTTTTGCCTGTAAATAGCCTATCAGCTGGTCGATAGCACGCCATACGCCCACGGCCTCAGCCTTAGTTCCCTTTGTCGCCTCATGCTCTACCTGCATATCGTATTGACGGACATTGGATACATTGAGACAGTGATTATTGCCAAAGCGCACAAAAAGATGGCGATCTTTCTTACCTTTGCTCTTAATTTGCTTGACTACACCAACCCAACCTGCCAAAGGTCCGCTGAGAATACGGATGGTATCATTTACCAAGATAAGGTCATCATACCGTTTATCAACAATGCTCAGCCCCTCTATGCCATCTGCTATTTTATCGCTATAATAGATGAAGCGCTCCATATCCTCATCGGGGATGGTGGCTGTTTTTATGATGGATTTCAAATCTAAGTCCTTGATATTTTTACAAAGGATATGTGCGCTTGACACAAGCATACGTTTTCTTGACTTACTCGTTTCCAAATCACGAACTTTATCTTCATAGAGGAAATACCCCCAAGGCGTAAGTATGCTCTTTAAAGTTTCCACATCATCACACTTGATAAACAGTATCCCATATATCAGTGGTTGAAAGCGGAAACGTTCTTCTCCATTAGAGTTTCTATATTTCAATCGACACTTTGGCAAATATGCTTGTTTGACGATGCGTGGATATGTCTCTTCAAGAAACTCCTTTGTTTTTTGTTCTTGGAATTTATCTGTATTTACAATAAACCACATAAATTTAAGCGCTAAAAGCATCTCGCCGCTAGATACATCTCGGTTTCTCCTGAAAAGATTTCTCTTCCCGGATTATGAGGGTTGTGATATGTATCACAGCATTGAAAAACCAATAGACTAACTTCCACTAATCTTCAATACTCTTATGTCTTTCAGCTGTCACCATACATGATGGCGACAAGCATACGCTTAACTCCTCGTGTTTCATACGCTCCGCTTATTTGAAAGCCATATTTGTTTATTCTTTTTCTCAATATGAATCTGAATCTCTACGTAAGAGATACAGAAACTCTGTGCAAAGATATGAAAATTAACTGACATAAGGGCATTTACGAGTGTTAAAAATTAACTTTTCCGCAATATTTTCTGCGCTTAACGAGTAAACGTTTTTAACAAAGATTTATAAGTCGTTGATTGAACGGAAGTTTTCAATACAAGCATCATCCACGTCTGAGCGGCGGATGGTACTGAGATATATCTGTGTGGTGGTATAAGCGTTTCACCATTTCAACTTTACCTGTACTTCCAAATCCGCCTGAGAGGATTTATTGATTTGCTGGAGTCCTGACGAAATTTGATTGCGATCAAAATAATCTGTGACACCCAACTTGCTGATAACAATCAGATGCTTCCCCACATCTGCCCTAGCCAACAAGGCATAACGGATGCCATGACCGAAATAACTCCCAAAACTCATCGTATAAAGCATCCCAGTCTCATTGCTATACACTCTACTATTAAAGTCATCCGTATGGAAATACCCCACATGGGCATTCAGCCTCAACCACTCTTTGCTGTATCCCAAGACTTGGCTAACCATCCAACCACGACTCATTGATTGTTTGCGAACGAAAGAAGCATCACATTGTGTCCGCGCGTTCCACGTCTGGTTGCTAAAAGCCCCATAAAGACGAGCACGCTGTGTCACGCCTCCTTGCTTGTCCTTATAACGATATCGACCTCCCAACACGAGAGCCTCATGAGGGCGAAACGTAACATTGAGCAATCCATCCCAACATTGCGTAGTTTTATTCGTGCCATACTTAGGCCAAACAAAATAAGCAAAATCCATATATCCCGTTACATTCCATCGGGAAGAAGGCGACCAATTGACTCCCCCATAAACGCCTTGTTCGTCTTGCACATCAGAACTCTCGCTAAAACTATTGGCATAAAGAGAGTAATAGCGATAAGGATAAAAACGATATAAACCCATTAATGAGAAATTTTCAGAAAAGAGATAACTCAAGGTATTGACTGTTGCCACTACCCCACAATCACCCGTTGCCGTCTCACCTTGCAATAGCCAGCGATGCGATAGATAACCATAATCAATACTAGCATTCCAAAAACGATTGCCTGTAGGTGCAAACCGTTTATAAACTTGTTTTTTATCAGGGAGCAAAGGTTTGGAAAAAGAAGTATAGAATGCCGTTGTACCCACATGAAAGCCTTGGTACTTATAATTCAAATTACCTCCGACCAGAAACGTGGAAGTAGCATTTTTCTTTTCCATCTCCTTCGCCGTACGATGCAAACCAGTGGTCACAATAGTCTTGATACCACCATCTTTCAAAGTGGCATCAATCGTACGATAAGAAATAAAACCAGTTACATCTAGATGAGGAAGAACTTGTACCGTTGCTGCCATTCCCTGCAGATAATTATCAGACAGACGAGATGAGTGCACGCGAATGGTATTAGAATTACGTCCTAAGGAAGACAACACTGCCAATTTTCCAAAACTAAAATCGTTGTTAAGTATCAATCCCATTCCTTCATGAAGACGGTATCTGCCCAACGTCAGATTCTTCAACCTTCCCCATTTGCGTATCTGTAGATAAAAGGAATAAAAATCGTATCCCATCTTGTTGGCACCAGCAAAAAAGGGTTCCCCTGCATCTTGTGTTCCCAAAAATCCCATCTTCACATAGTCGCCATACCGAAACTGATAGCGCAACCAATGCTTGTATTTATAACCAAGATACCCATTCTTGTCTCCCTTTCGGTCATAGAACGGAACCTTTGCCATCCCCACCCATTCCTGCTTTCCATACTTCAAGACAGTCTTCAAGGAAGGGAAGGAACGCTGCTTTACGGGACCTGCCTCTACGAAATAAGCCAACAATCGGCGTTGATGCCAATCGATGCTAGGAATCATCGCCAATTCGCCCAAGCTCCTCATCATGCCATATCGGTAGATATAAGCTTGAATATCCTCTATTTGTTGAGCGGTAAGAAAAGGCAAGCGTTGCAAATCTTCTCTTGTTGCCACATTTAGATTCATCGGATGCTCTGCATATTCTATTAGTACCTCTTCGTATTCTTCCCATGACGTATTTTCGAAATCTTCCGTTTCGCCCAACTCTGCCAAATACTGTTGCCAAGGACGACTATCGCATAGCGCAACCTGTCGAAGAGAATCCGCCTCTAGCGCACAAACGCCTTGAACATTGCCCATTAGAAACAATGCCACAAAAAACAAATAAAAAGAAAGATGCTGTTTCATAAGCTTTCGTATATATTTTCGTTTTAATCCAAGGAACAAAGGTAATGTGAAAATATGAAAAAGAAGAAGAAAAAAGCAAATATTTTTCTTTAAGTGGGAAATTATGGTTAATTTTGCGTCTGATTATAAAGATATTAGCAATTATGAAGCATAGATTCGTCTTTCTCTTGTGCCTACTGGCTAGCTGCACGCTACAGCTGATGGCACAAAACAAAGAGATAAAACCTGAGGAAAAGGATGTGGACATGGATAGCCCAACCTTCGAACCAATGGTGAAAGTGGGCAAAGTGCTCTTAGACAAAGACAGCATACAATACGTACAGGTAAACAATGTGTATGTATATCCGCAGCCTGAATTCAAGAATGCCAAAGAGCGCATGGCTTACAACCGACTGGTGTATAATATCAAGAAGGTGCTGCCTATCGCCAAGGAGGTGAGAAAGATTATTATCGAGACAGGTGATTACCTCGAAACCCTGCCCAATAAGAAAGCGAAGGATGAACACATGAAACGAGTAGAGAAAGGCATACGCCAAGAATATGGTCCAAGAATGAAAAAACTTACGTATGCACAAGGAAAACTCTGCATCAAACTCGTTTATCGTGAGTGCAACTCTTCCTCCTATCATTTGATACAAGCTTTTCTCGGTCCTGTGAGAGCCGGTTTCTGGCAAGCCTTTGCTTGGGCTTTCGGTGCTAGCCTCAACAAGAAATATGATCCAAACGGTGTGGATAGGCTCACTGAAAGAGTCGTTCTGCAAGTGGAATCAGGACAGATATAAAAAGCCTGGTAACTTCTTCTGTCAAGTTACCAGGCTTTTTGATTTATATTTCTAGCGTTCTCATTCTTCCGTATAAAGGACTTGTATCATCGTCTGCCCAACAGCTTTCAGCGTATTCTTATCAAGATGAGCCATATCATCACTCACCGTATGCCAAGTAGGTCCAAAGCTACTCTGCGAACAATCAGGATAATAAGGAATGACATCCACCGTAGGAATCTTGGCTTTCTCATTCACTGGGATATGGTCGTCGGTTATCATACCGCCATCACTCTTAGGAAAATAACTACCATAACCCGCCTGACGAGCTGCACTCCATATCTTCTTAACTATGGCTGAAGCATACTGCATAGACATGCCTTCACGATAGAACTTGGCTCCTTGACCACCCACCATATCCAACAAGATGCCATAACGAGGCGTGTAATCAGCAGGCTTATTCTCACTCCAATACTGAGCACCTAATGCCCAAGTATTGCCATCGTCCTGCACATTTGCCCACTGAGGAGTTCCCCAATCCTCGGTATCGAAGCATATGAAATCAACTCCAATTTGTGCCAACTTCTTGTTAATTTGCAATTGACGGGCTATCTCTAGCATCACACCTACACCACTGGCTCCATCATTAGCAGCCATCACAGGTTTGCGCCAATTCGTACTATCAGGATCATTATCTGCCCAAGGACGGCTATCCCAATGCGCACAAAGCAAGACACGAGTAGTTGCCTTCGGATTGTAATGAGCGATGATGTTGGTATTTTTCAGCACCGTGCCATCATATCCTTTCAAATCTGCCTTCTGGGTTTCCACATCACAGCCGAATTGCTTAAATTTAGCCACAATCCACTCGCCACATTTATCGTGCGCTTCGCTATTCATGATGCGAGGTCCAAAATCACACTGTGCCTGGCAAAAAGCCAAGGCTGAGTCAGCATTGAAAGTCGGTCCTACAGGGTTCAACTTCTCAGCCTCTTCCACTTCCTGCACCTCTGGCGAAGTGCCATTGACATTCTTATAGCTAATGGCTCCTGCCACCACTCCGGCAGCGACCACCAAGCCCAATATTATCTTCATTTTCTTAGTCATCTCGTATTAATGTTTAAAGTTCTGCACTTGTGTCATCACTCTCAACCAATTACCACCCCATATCTTTGCTATATCTTGTTCGCTATACTTACGACGCAGCAACTGAAGTGTGAAGTTGATTAGTTCTGAGGAATCAGCAAGTCCGCGAATGCCTCCATCTCCATCAAAGTCGGTGCCTAGACCCACATGGTCGATGCCCATAACATCAATGGCATGTTCCAGATGTGCAATGGCATCTCGGATGTCTGCCTCACCTTCCTTACGCAAGAATCCATGATAAAGGGTGGTATGAGCCACACCGCCCTTGGCTGCCAAAGCACGGAGTTGATCGTCCGTCAGATTGCGAGGTACATCACATAAAGCCTTGCAATTGCTATGACTGCATACAATAGGAGTCTGACTAATCTCCAAAGCATCATAGAAACTCTTCTCGCCACCATGACTCAAATCGACCATAATACCCAAACGGTTCATCTCCTGAATCACCTTCTCGCCAAAAGAACTGACTCCATTATGGGTATTGCATCCACGAGCACTATCACAGATGTCGTTATCTCCATTGTGACAAAGCGTGATATATACGATGCCACGCTGAGCAAAATGCTTCACATTGGCCAAGTCGTGATTCAAAGCCAATCCGTTCTCAATGCCCAACATGATGCTCTTTCTTCCTTTTCGCTTATCGCTATAAAGGTCGGATGGCGTACGAGCAATACTCAAGTAAGAACTATTCTTGCTCACTATATCCTCTATTTTATCGAAGATAAGGTCAGCATATTGGGTAGGACCTTCCACATCAAAGGCGACCTTGCTACTGAACGTTTCACCTAACTTAGGCTGTGGCAGATAAGCCACCATGGTCACAGCATCTTGACGACCATCCGTCATCTTGTGCAAATCTACCAAGATACGAGAATCACGCTGATCGAAATGAATGCCCTGCGGGAAGAACATAGGAGTGTCGCAATGCGTATCAAGTGTCAGGATACGCTTATGCAATTGCTTGGCTATATAGAAGTTATTGGCTTTATCCACAAGCCACTGGAATATTTTTCGTCCTTCTTCCTCCAACCATTCCGGGTGCCATTGCACACCCAAGATGGATTTGAACTCGCTACTCTCTACACCCTCGATAATGCCATCCTCCGACTTTGCGATGGTGCGAAGCCGATTGCCAGGTTCACTTACTGCCTGATGGTGGAAAGAGTTGACAAAAATCTTATCTGTATTATATATATTATATAAGGTGGAATCCTTGACAAGCGCCACATGATGAGTAGGTTCCTCACGATCGGCATCTTGCGAATGCTTAATTGTAGCCGTAATGTCTTGGCAAACCTTCCCACCAAGAGCAATTGCCAAAGTCTGAATGCCTCGACAAATGCCCAACATTGGAATCTGGCGGTAATAAGCCAAACGCGTAATCAACAATTCTGCCAAATCTCGCTCACGGTTGATGTTGTGCAGTTTTGGAGAAGGTTCCTCGCCCATCCACAAAGGATTATAATCACCACCTCCCGTCAAGATAAGTCCATCTAGATGCTGAAGCGTATTAACCAAGATATCTTTATCTGCAACAGGAGGGATGATGACAGGTATGCCACCAGCCTTTACCACTTGCTTGTAATAACGATCACGCAAAGTAGCATCCATACCCTCATAATTAGCAGTGAGACCAATCATCGGACGATGCTTGGCCTCAGGATAAGCAGAGAATACATCTGTAAGATGCGACTCTAAATCAAAGTTTTCCATTCCTTATATGAATTAATCCTTATTCTTCTTCGAGAATAACAGGTATCTCTCGCTTGATGCTCTGCTCCAAAGAGATAAGTGTCTCGGTGGAAACCACACCAGGGATTGCCTGCAACTTGTTGTTAAGCAAATCCATCAACTGCTCATTATCACGTGCATAAAGCTTGAGAAGCATGGTGTAAGAACCTGTAGTAAAGTGGCATTCCACAATTTCCGGAATATTCTGTAGGCGCTCTACCACCTTTTTATACATATTGCCACGCTCCAAGTTGATTCCTACATAAGTGCAAGTAGAATAACCTAGGCTCTTAGGATTTACGTCAAAACCACTACCAGTAATATAACCTGCCTCCATCAAATGCTGTACACGCTGATGGATAGCAGCACGAGACACACCACACTCGGCAGCTACGTCTTTGAAAGGAATACGGGCATTCTTTGAGAGGATGCCTAATATCTTTCTGTCAAGATTGTCAATTTTCTCCATTTCTCTTCATTTTATATTGTTGCTATTTTAAGGTATTCTATTATACCAGATAGCAAAATTAATA
>CAVKNU010000105.1:0-8748 GCA_963657465.1 Lachnospiraceae bacterium | reverse complement strand
CGTACTTTTGTCGCCAACAACTAAAAAAGAAATAACTATGGACGAAGCAATCAAGCAAATCGGTGAAAGACTGAAAGGTCTTCGCGAGGTTCTCGACATTCCTGCACAAGAGGTGGCTGACCTCTGCGAAATCAGTCTCGAACATTATCTCAAGATAGAATCGGGTGAGGCAGACCCTTCGGTTTATCGCCTTTCCAAGATTTCCAAGAAGTATGGCATCGACCTCGATGTGTTACTCTTCGGCGAGGAGCCTCGCATGAAGGGATACTACGTGACCCGTGCCGGTCAAGGTCCTGAGATTGAGCGCAACAACCAATATAAGTACCAGAGCCTTGCCGTCGGTTTCAAGGACAGAAAGGTAAACCCATTCATGGTGCAGGTTGACCCATTACCTAATGGCGAGAAGCCTCATAAGAATGGACACGATGGTCAGGAATACGACTACGTGATAGAGGGTGAGTTGGAAGTAACCATCGAGGAGAAAGTGATGGTGTTGGGTGCTGGCGACAGCATCTACTTCGACAGCAAGAAGCAGCATTGTTTCCGTGCATTGGGCGACAAGCCTGCCAAGTTCCTTTGTATAATCATCTAGGAGTTTTAAAGGAGTTAACTCCCCCAAATTATATACAACAATGATTGAGAGATTTCTAAAACAGACATCATTTACTTCAGAGCAAGACTTCAAGGAGCATCTGGAGTTCATCATACCAGAAGATTTCAACTTTGCCTACGACGTGATGGACGAGTGGGCAAAGATTAAGCCAGACCACGTGGCTCTGCTTTGGACCAGTGAGCGTGGCGAGGAGATTCGCTTTACTTACAAGGACTTGAAGGAGCAGAGCGACAAGGCTGCCGCTTACTTCCAGAGTCTCGGTATCGGTCACGACGACAAGGTGATGCTCATCCTAAAGCGTCACTACCAGTGGTGGCTTGCCATGCTCGGTCTCCACAAGATAGGAGCCGTAGCCATCCCTGCCACCCACATGCTTACCAAGCATGACATCATCTATCGTAACAATGCGGCAAGCGTGAAGGCTATCATCTGTTGTGGTGATGACTATGTGGTAGAGCAAATCAAGGAGGCTATGCCTGAGAGTCCCACCGTGAAGACTTTGGTAAGCATCGGTCCAGACATCCCAGAGGGTTTCCACGACTGGATGAAGGAGTGGAACGATTGCCCTCCTTTCGTTCGTCCTGAGCATGTGAACACCAACGAGGATACCCTCTTGATGTACTTCACATCAGGAACCACTGGCGAGCCAAAGATGGTGGCACACGACCACCTCTATGCCCTCGGTCACTTGACCACAGGTGTATATTGGCACAACCTGCATGAGAATTCCATCCACCTCACCGTAGCCGACACCGGTTGGGGCAAGGCTGTATGGGGCAAGCTCTACGGACAATGGTTTGCTGGAGCTACCGTCTTCGTCTTCGACCACGAGAAGTTTACGGCAGATAAAATTATGCGCCAGATAGAGAAATATCATATCACCTCTTTCTGCGCCCCTCCTACCATCTACCGTTTCATGATACAGGAAGATTTCTCGAAGTATGATTTGAGTAGCCTAGAATACTGCACCACAGCGGGTGAGGCGATGAACCCATCCGTGGCAGAGACCTTCCAGAAGTTGACTGGCATCCAGATATACGAGGGATTTGGACAGACCGAGACCACCATGACACTTGGCACCTTCCCTTGGATTAAGCCAAAGCCAGGAAGTATGGGCAAGCCTAATCCACAATACGATGTACATATCCTCCGCCCAGACATGACGGAATGCGAGGATGGCGAGAAGGGTGAGATTTGCATCCGCATCGGCGATGACAAGCCATTGGGACTTTTCAAGTATTACTACCGTGATGACAAGCAGACCAAGTCGGTATGGCATGACGGCTATTATCACACTGGCGATATGGCTTGGCGTGACGAGGAAGGTTACTACTGGTTTGAGGGCAGAATCGACGACGTCATCAAGAGTTCGGGTTATCGCATCGGTCCTTTCGAGGTAGAGAATGCCCTGATGACCCATCCTGCCGTAGTGGAATGTGCCATCACTGGAGTGCCAGACCCTATCCGTGGCATGGTGGTAAAGGCTACCGTCGTACTGAAAGCAGAGTACAAGAGCATGGCTGGTCCAGACCTCGTCAAGAAGTTGCAAGACCACGTGAAGCATGAGACGGCACCATACAAGTATCCTCGCATCATCGAGTTCGTAGATGAATTGCCAAAGACTATCTCTGGCAAGATTCGAAGAGTCGAGATTAGGGAGAAGGATAATAACAAGTAAGCAATATCAACGTAAAATCATGGGAAAAAGAATTGTAGTAAAGGTGGGCAGCAACGTGCTGACCCGAGAGGACGGAAAACTCGATGTAACAAGAATGTCGGCTATCGTTGACCAAATCGTTTGGCTTCGCCGACACGACTATGAGGTGATATTGGTATCTTCTGGTGCCGTGGCAGCAGGTAGAGCCGAGCATCATGTGGAGCACCACTTGGACAGTGTAGAGCAAAGGCAGCTTTTCTCGGCAATCGGACAAGTTAAACTCATCGGACTTTACTACAATCTCTTCCGTGAATACAACATCAAGATTGGTCAGGTATTGACCATGAAGGAGAACTTTGGGGCGGAAGAGCAGTACAAAAACCAGGAAGCTTGCATGCAAGTGATGCTAGAGAACGGCGTACTTCCTATCGTCAACGAGAACGATACCGTGTGCATCACCGAGTTGATGTTTACCGATAACGACGAACTTTCTGGCTTAATAGCCAAGATGATGAAGGCTGATACCCTCATCTTGTTGAGTAATGTGGATGGCATTTACAATGGCGACCCTAAAGAGCCTAGCACTCGCATCATCCCATCGGTATATTACGACCGAGACATCAGCGAGTATATTCTCCCTAGCAAGAGCAGCCATGGCAGAGGTGGCATGATTTCGAAGGCAAAGACCGCTCACGAGGTAGCCGATGCAGGCATCAAGGTCATCATTGCCAATGGCAATACGCCAAACATCCTTATTCAGTTGAAGGAGCATCCGATGGAGACGCTGCACACTGAGTTTGTGGCAAGGCCTAAAGAATAAAAAAGGATGTGGGTGTGCTATCGTTTCTTGTAGCACACCCACATCCTTTATTTTTGGTCAGTAGAGAATTCTCCTTTTTCCAAAGCCTTACCTGCTACAGTAAGCGTAGTCTTCAGGAACGTGTCATTCAGATCTTGACACATACCATAGATGGCCTGACTACATAAAGTGCGCCCTTCTTCATCCAACAAATAGCCATAAACCTTACAGAGCTTCAATATTTTATTAGCAAGTCCTGTTTGTACCAGTATTTTGTCATTATAGGTATCTGGCATTTTAGACAATTGTGCAAAAGCAGCACGGAAATTATTCAGTAGCATCAGGAAATCTGCTGTATTCTGTGGGCTGGCATAAATCTTACTACTGGTATCATTTTGGGTATTTACAAAATGACACAGCTTTCCCTCAAGCCTACGTCCCTTCCTACACCAGGTTATGGCAAAAACATGCTTACGTCCCACATTACTAGCCTCGTGAAGCTTTTGCATATTAAACAACCACTTTATTTGCCTATCTCCCAATGTTATTGTTTTTGAGAAATTCTTTCCATACTTCACTACCGATACAGAATTGCTCTTTTCATACTTACTGTAAGAGTTGCTATTAATTGCTTCTGTTTGCGACTCAACAATTCTACTCAATGTATTAGCATACGGTATTATTGCATCCTTACAGAAATCAGCAGAAACCTCAAAGTGGTAAATGACATATTCTCCATCATCAAAGCGTTCATATTCCTGATTCGTAATGGCATTTCTATCTTTCAATTGCGTAACCATAGAGTCGAATCGTTCCACCACGTTATGAAACCCATACTCATCTGCGAAGCTAAATCCATTTCTACCAGCAAAGCAATAGTTAGGCATTGTCATCATTACGCTCAGTATCACCCATAATTTAAATATTCCCTTTTTCATATCTTGCTATGTTTATAAAAGATTACTCACCTTGTTCTGCCTCCTCAAAGAGCGAAGAAATCATCATCTCTTGGCGTGCCATCATTTCTTCCAGCATTTGATCTGCCATTTTATCTGCCAACTTTGCTAATTCATTGACATCCCCACTCGCCAACATATGTCTATAAGACAAAGGATCTGCCGCACTGACAGAACTAGCTATTGTAGCGACTTGACTTTCAACAGAAGTAGCTTTAGCCAAATCCATCTTGGGTGGTGCTATATCAAAGAGATGTTTACGGTATCTATTAGGCTGCCTGGTATTGGTAGGCTGCTTTTCTTTGAGTTGGAGAGTTGGCATTTCATGCATCTTCTTTTCTTTCCCACTCGGAACATCTACAGTAGAAGTACTTGGAGTACTTGTCACTGTGTCACTCTTAGCAATCACAGCCAAAGGCTTATCACTTACCTTATTTGAAGAGTAAGGATAAGAGAGCAATACAACCAAAGCAACAGAGGCAGCAATGGCAATCCACCATGGATACAACAAGCGAGGCTTCTTTTCCGCCGGTAGCTGTTCATTGCGTTCCTCCTCCAAAGTAGAAGCAGCAAAGTCCCATGGCATTCCTGCTTCGAAATACCCAAACATGGCTTGGTAATCCCTCAAATCATCACTCACATCGGGGTGAGCTTTAAACCATGCAGCAATCTTATCGTTCTCTTCAGGAGTAGTCTCTCCTTCCATAAAACGATGGATGAGTTGTCGGATTATTGTTTCATCATTGTTCATATATGATTCCTCCTTTTATTAATTATGATTTCGTTGTCGAATTGCTTGCAAAAGAGTCTTACGAGCTCTCGAAAGAAGCGTGGCAGCAGAAGCAGGAGTAATACTCAGGATTTCCGCAATCTCCTCATTAGTTTTGTGCTCCATCTGACTGAGATACACCACTTGGTATTGGTTAGAAGGCAGTTTCCTTATCTTCTCCATCAACCATCTTTCATTTTCCTCTTCCTCCATAAGAGCATCTGGCATCGCGTTTTCACTCTTATATTGATTAGGGAAAGGTTCGTCAACAAGCGTCAACTTCCGCTTTCGGAAATGGTCAATGGCAAGATGCTTCACGATCTTCACACAGAGTCCCTTGGCATGTTCCACAGAATTAACATCCTTCTTGATTGCCCAAAGCTTGAGCATCGCATCTTGCGCAATGTCCTCAGCTTCTTCATTGCTGAGATGATAGTAGCCCGTCGTCAACATGGCTAGTTCTCTCAGTTGATGAGCGATAGATGTAAATTCCTTTTCTGTCATTAATTGTTGCCTTTTGTTGTATAATGATTATACGTAAAGCTCTTGGTTTATCAACGAGATTAACTTACGTTAATATAACTATCGGAATTCTGACGCTATTATTACGTTCAAAGTATTAACGTATGTTAAATCCATAAAAATTCGTTGAAAGGAAAGGAAATCTTCGTGTATGTAGTGTATCTCCTTGTAGCATACACACATTTCGAAACATTAATAAAACATCGATTTATGAAGAACGAATATTGGAAGAACTGGTGCATAACCCTTCTACTTATCTTGATGCCTACATTGGCAATCCATGCCGATTACTTCAAAGGAAAAGTTATTAACGCCGAAACGGGTGAGCCTTTGATGAGTGCCATCATCCAAGGTAAGCAAACACCAGGTAACATGACGATTATCAACTCGGCAGAGTCGGATAGCCTTGGTAATTTCTGCGTATATGCAGATGCGGAAGGCCGCATTGTCTTAACCTACCGAATGTTGGGATTCAAGACCCTACATAAGGTAGATTATGCTTACGGACATGCGAGCAATGACACGACAGATGTGGGCATCATCAAACTACAACCTACAGCCTTGATGCTACAAGAGGTACACGTAAAGGCAAAGATACCTCGCTTCACGATGAAGGGAGACACCATTGTGTTTAATCCAGAGGCATTCAAACTGGAAGAAGGAGCACGACTTTCCGAACTTATCAGTAAACTTCCTGGAGTACAACACAAAGATGGCAAACTCTTTTGGAACAACAAGCCCATCCGCCTTATGATGAATGGAAAGGATGTGTTTGGAGGAGATGGTATATTGGGACAACTGCCAGCAGAAGTGGCACAAAAGCTGAAAGTGTATGATCGTAAGTCTGAACTTTCTCGTCGTACAGGAAGAGACGATGGCGAGGAAGACCATGTGCTCGACATACAAGTGAAACCAGGATTCCTGGACAAATGGTATGGGGATGTTATAGCCAACTACATGACCAAAGACCATTATCTCGGACAATTACAAGCCCATAAGTTGAGCGACCACGACCCAAAACTTCTATACCTACAAATGAACAATGAAAACCGTTATGTAGACAGAGGCTTTGAGTCTTGGAGGAGCGGAAGTATTAACAAGTTTGGCAAGGCCCAATATGGTTCATACAACTATCAGCATAATTGGAATACACCTAATGCCAAAACTTCCGACGATAATTACCTCAATGTAAGTGCCTCGCTCGGTCATCAAGATGGATGGGGAGAGAGCAACTCCAGCCAAGAGACTTTCTTGCCTAATACCGAGCATACATTCTCACTCTCTCGTAGCAGCAACCATACCCATAAGCTCATGCCAAAGCTGTCACTTGAGCTTTTCACTTATACAGATGAATCAAATATCATCAGTCTTGAAGCAGAGGCCAAATATACCAAGCAGCGAGACAACAACAAAGATGAAGCAGCCAAATATGACTACGACCCAAAACATTATGGCTATTTTCCTATAGATGCCACCATGACTGCCCAACCAGGTGACAGCCTATACAAGCATTTGATTACTCGCAATAGCAATTACACGACAGAAGACAGCGAGCAAAAGGATTTGAAATTAGATTATCAATGGCAGCATTTCATCGGCAAGCTCGGTTCTTTCCAATTATTTGGCTCTACCAACGTATCAAGCAACACATCTGACACGCACATCAACCGACAGTTGGAATATCTACGTGAAGGCTATTCTGAGACTTTATGGCAATACTACCACAAGCCTCAACGTACATTCGACACGAAATGGAATGTCCTTTTTGATTATTGGCTGGGCAAGAACGTATATATAAAGGTGCAAGACGTAGTAAATTTCAACCGCAATAGCGAGAAAAGGGACATCTATGCAGATAACAACAAAGGAAATCTAAAAGATGATGTTCCTACGACACTCAACAAAGCAAATCAGATGGACCACCTACATAAGACCTGGAAAAATGAATTGCAAGTAAGTGCCACCATCAAACCAGCCCCAACTTTGCAGATATTGCCGCAAGCAAAATGGAGTTATCTTAGAGAGCATTCAGACTTGCTTTATGGTTCGCTCGATACGACTGCCATCCGCAACAGCCAATACATTGAGCCATCCATCCAACTGAAGTGGAAACCTAATCGTATGTACCGTATGGATTTGTCATTCAACTACAACACAGAGACACCAGAGATGCTGAATACACTTGGCTATCGTGACGATGTGAATCCATTGTTCGTAAAAATGGGTAATCCTGACCTAGCACAGTCTCACAGCCATACCACGAACTATCATTTCATCCGTATGTGGTTGCGCCAGCAAATCTCGCTTGCCTTCGACGCATCTTATCGCAAGGACATCAACCCTCTAACCACCCTATACCGCTATGACACAAAATCAGGTATCTACGAAAGTATGCCAATGAACATCAAAGGTGGAGACAATTACGAAGTTGGACTCAACTACGACCAAGGACTAGGCGTATATATGCACCTCATGAATCAGGCGAAAGTATCTTGGAACACAAGCAATGGCTATCTCACCCTTTTGGATGCCAATCGTTCTCCTGAGTTAAACAAGCAACATCGCTTTGGTATTAATGACAGACTAGAATTGGCATTTAAATCTGACAACATCCAAGTTACATTTCGTAACGAGTTAACTTGGAATCGCTACCGTTACTCCGATGCATCCTATAACAGCAATCCATTGGACTGTCGCATGAATTTGCAGATAAGAGGAAAAATAGCTGGTTTCAACCTAAACACCATCTTAGCGGATGATTATCATGCCCAATACAAGGTAAGCGACATGAATGGACATCGCTTTATATGGAATGCCGCTATTGGTCGTCGTTTCTATAAGAACAAGTGGTATGTGGAACTAAAGGCAGACGACATCCTCAACCAACAGCGCACCTTCCAGAGCAACTATTCTGCTTATGAGCGTACCGAAAGTTGGTCGGAATATCTACATCACTATCTCACCTTATCCTTCACCTATCGATTTGATGCAAAAGCTAAGAAAAGCTCAAATAGATAGCATAAACAAGTGTCAGCACTGACACTAAATCAGCAATCCCTTGCCATACAATTGATTTATCCAAATATCAAAGAATTGCTCGTTCAAGGAATACTTGCCATGCAGTTTGGTGATAACTCCACTTGCCATCAACTGCTTGGCAGCATACTGGTTTGCACTTGCCGATGCCAATTTATGCTTCTTGATGAAGGCTGCGGAAGTAATCTTCTCCACCTCTCCATCGGCAGCTATCGCATAGAGCAAAGGCTTTTGTTTCTCAGGGATATTCGACAGCAATTCCTGGAAGAGAGGTTCCTTGGAGTCAATGATATTCTTGATGGCTTGGCTCACCAGTTCCTTAGAACACTCCTCCCCCTCACTCATCAAGGCAAAGACCTCATTGAATGTTTTCTGCATTCCGTAGGTGTTACCTCG
>CAVKNU010000104.1:0-8764 GCA_963657465.1 Lachnospiraceae bacterium | reverse complement strand
GTGTGGAGCACATCATAGCATGGGATGATGTAGCCGCTCAGAACGTTTGATGAGCGAAGCATCTTGTAAACTTGGCTTGCGCTCATATTGAGTCTGTCGGCAAGATTGCCCACGCAATATGTAATGAAATCCAATTGATATTCTTGCATAATCTTTCCTCTTTTGGGGCAAAGATAAAAAGAATAAATGAGAATGCCAAAGGAATGGCGATTATTTTAAGCATTCTTTTTCAAATTGCTCATAAATAGCCTTCATATCCTCTGGCAGATACGCTAACGCTTTATCTTTCATCTCTTTGGGAATGCCGAAACGAGCCTCGGCGATGGAACCAACGATGGCTCCTATAGTGTCGCTGTCGCCACCTTGAGAGATGGCAAGGCGGATGGCATCCTCGAAGGTCTTTGCTTGGACGATGACGTGGAAGGAGAGAGGCACGGCATCCATGCAAGTCTCGTCGAAGACTCCCTTCGGATAATCTCTTGTGTCGAAGTCCTCGTAATAGCTACTGGCTATGTTCTTGAAATCTTCCAAGCTTTTGTGCTCCCTTGAAGTTTCCTTTTCAGCTTCAAGTCCTTCGTGGCTTTTTCTGAAATGCCAAATGGCATGCGCCACAGCCACAGCTCCCTTGATTCCCTCGGGATGGTTATGAGTTGGGAGGGCAGTCTTCTTAGCCTCTTCCAAGACTTGTGATAAGTCATCGAAAAGCCAAGCCACAGGCGAAACTCGCATCGCAGAGCCATTGCCAAAACTATTGTATGGCTGAGGATTCTGGGAATGAATCCACATGGCGAATCTTCCGCCGTAAGCTCCTTTTGGCGAAGGATAACGACGACACCAGTCCAACAAACTTTCCTGATAGCTTCTCTGGTTCATGATGGCATCGGCGATTGCCACTGTGCAAATCGTGTCGTCGGTAAAGTCGCAGCCTTTGCCAAACATCTCGAAATGATAGTCAAACGTATTGTTGAACTCATACTTTGAGCCAACAATGTCACCTATGATTGCTCCTAACATGATTATTTCTCCTTTTTCTTTGTACTAAAATATTCTTTTCCCAACTGCCATAAGTATTTGTCAATTTCCTTTAGGGTAAACTTAGACAATCTATAATGTTTTATAAATTGCTTGACAATTGACATGAACTTTGGATATTCTTTTAAGTCCTTATTCTCAAATTTGCAGAAGTGGTCTCTGTCCTTGAAAAAAATCAAGACCTTTTCGACGTAGTTGTCATATATGGCATATTTAGATGGTTGATGATGACTACAATATTTTGTGGCAAACGAATAGAAATTGCGTTCTACTTTGTCTTTCCCAACCTTGACATGTGCGATTTCCTCTACCAAGGATAAATCACCTTTGGCTAATCTGTGGTCTAAGTCGCCCTTGGCTAATATGTTGTCTATATGATTCATGCAGTAAATGTTCATAGCCACAGAATAGATGTCGAAAATGTTGGTGCTGTAGAAATTATTCAATGTGGCACACTTTAGCAAGATGTTATACAGGTCATTGTTCTGATTACATAAAACTAAGAATAGTTTATCTAATGCCCTTTCTTGTTCCACATAATTTTCTAAACAATCCCATCTATATAGATACTTTTCTACTTCGTTTTTGCTTGGCTTATATCCATCAGGGATATGATTTGAAGTTCCATTGCTTTGTGTTTCAGCCTTATATAATTTGATGTCTTTGAAATCATCATGATAAACAATTTCATACTTGTTGAAATCGTCTTGGGCTATAATAAGTTTGCTGTCAAATTCAGGAACAATCCCATTATTCTTGTTAGTCGCAAAGTCCAGCCATTCTTCAAAGGAACAATCTAAGTCCTCCGTCGGTCCACCGTTCCATGTGTTGAATTCTGGTGTGTACCAAGCTTCCTCTTGTCCTAATAGCTTTGCAATTTCATATACTTGGTCACGTAGCCAAAAGTATCGACCTCTGTGCATGACAATTTGGCAGTAATGGTAACCGGATTCTATTATCCAAAATCCTTTGCGCAAAGAGAACTCCCAGTCCCCGTCTGGGAGATTAAAACTCATGTCCTCTTCGTTTAATTCCCATTCCTCTTCGTCTGCTTTAATGTTAAGTGCCTTTTTGAACATTTCTATTGTTTGCAAGATAAAATTCCAAGCAGCATGACGATCTTCTGTATTTCGAAAATCAGTTTTTATAATATGTGAAATATCTACGCTCATAGTTGTAATGTTTTAATGTCTTTATTATACTTCTGTTTCCTTTTGGGGGAGGAAGAATTTCGAGTTTCTTTATTCTATCACCTCCCAAAAGCACTCTGGTAAGCTGAGGTTCTTGACCGTCTTCACCTCCTCAAACAGTGGGGCGATGTCCTCGGCGTCGAAGCCAGCGATGCCACAGCCGATAGGGGTGACGAGGAAATGTTTGTCGGGATGAGACTTCGCAAAGGCGATGAAATCATCCACGTATGGACGAATCGTTTCCACGCCTCCTTGCATCGTAGGGATGGCGTAACTCTGACCTTGCAGGCCAACGCCCTGTCCCATGATGGCTCCAAAGTGAAGGCGAGCCGTGCGAGCGGCACCACCGCCGTGCATTCCTGCCAGGTTGCTTCCAAATACAAACACCTCGTTCTCCTGCAAGGAATCTATCCATTGAGGAGTAATTCTACCTTTCTTCAATTCTTCCATGTTGTATTTGTCGAATAATCTATAGTCTTTGTCTCCATTGCTTCCCGTATTTTCAGAGAGTAAATCTTTGCTTTCTGTTTCCTCCGAAATAAAATCTGCAGCCATCATGCAAGGTCTTCTTGCGCTTGCCATCTTAGGCGCTGCTTCGAATGCCATGTCGGAAGAGAGCATTGTTTCCTCGGCACTGCCAATCGACATGTGACCTTCGTATTCCGAAGCCACAAAGTATTTCTTGAAGTAAGGAATCACCACATCGTGCATCATCTTCTGGCAACGCTGGGTGACGGCGGAGGCTGTCATTCCCAGTTGTTTTGCTACGTCCTTGCCCTTGAATCCCTCGATGTAGAGCATCTTGAGGATGATGGCATTCTTACTGTCTCGACCATAGTAATGGTTGCTGATGTCTTCGATGGTGTGGTAAAGCTCTTGTTCGAAATGGTCGTCTGTGACGTCGAACTTCATCTTCTTGTTCTCCTGTTTTGCCTCGAAACTCTCGAAACGATGCTCCTTCACAACTGCCTTCAATTTATCCAACAGCAAGTATCGGAAACCATTTACCATCCACGTTTTGAGCGACATTTTGGGATTGCGGTCTTCCAAGGGCTTGAACTTGTGGTTGGCAAGATAGAGGAAATATTCGTGTGCTAGCGAATAGAAGTCCATGCCTGATTTGTCTCGCAGGTCATATCGCTTGTTGTAGATGCAATAGGCCACTCGGCAGTATCCGTAGAAATACTCCCTCACTATCTTGGAGTCGGCATCCTTGAAACCCATCAGGATTTCATTGTCCGATAAATGTGATAATTCTCTTTCGTTCTCTTTCTTCATTTTTTGTTCTCTTTTTGATGTTAAGCTTTTCACCTTATTATATTATAAGAGAAAAGGGGAGTAAAAATTAAGCTGGCATTGAAAAAATATTCATTCATCTTCTGAATATCCCATAAATCCGAATAATTCGGGAGATATTACTTCGCCACAGGGATGCAATGAGAGTCCTTGATTTCGCCTATCACGATGATGCTGTGCAAGCTTCCGATGCAGTCGATGTTACCCAGCGTGTTGAGCATGAAGTCCTGGTAATCCTTCATGTCGCGGGCATAGACCTTGATGAGGAAGTCGTAATCGCCTGTGGTGTTGTAGCACTCCGTTATCTGGTCGATGGTTTGCACGGTGTCCATGAATTGCTGGATGAGCTCGTGGGTGTGCTGCTTCAGGCGGATGTTGCAGAGCACAATCACGTTGTTGCCCAACTTGTGGTGGTCAACGATGGCACCATAACGTTGGATGTAGCCCTCTCGCTCCAAGCGTTTCTGACGCTCGAAGGTGGGCGTAGGGGAGAGGTGAACCTTGGCGGCAAGCTCCTTCACCGTGAGTCGGGAGTTTTGCTGCAAAAGTCGAAGTATCTTGATGTCTGTCTCGTCTAAATTCTCTTGTGTTGTCATAATCTTCTTTTCTTTGTTTGATGGAATTTCCTAGAATAATATTCTATGAAAACTAAGTTTCTGCTGCAAAGATAGCATATTTTTCTGAATTGCGAAGAATGTTTTGTGGATAATTTTTCTTTTCTTACCTTTGCAACCGCAATTCGGAAACAAGTTGCTTGCCATAGGGCTATTCTTTAGTCCATATTGGGTGGCAATAGGTAATTAGAGTAATAACAATTTAAAATAAGGGAGATTTAAGAAATGAGCAATCAGACAAACAATGTGAGCAATCAAACAAACAGTGTGAACAAGAGAATTGATAGCGTGGGTAGCTTTTTGCGTCCAGCCGAGTTGAAGGAGGCAAGAGTGAAGTTTGCCGAAGGGCAGATTTCCGCCACAGACTTGCGTGCCGTGGAGGACCGATTGATTACCGAACTCGTGAAGAAGCAGAAGGCGCATGGTTTGCCTTACATCACCGATGGCGAGTATCGTCGCAGTTATTGGCACCTCGACTTCATGTGGGGATTCCACGGCGTGGAGCACATCGAGCTTGACCATGGTTATTTCTTCCATGGCGAGGAGACCACCCACGGTTCGCTCAAGTTGACAGGCAAGATTTCGGGCGAGAACCATCCTTTCATCAAGGACTACTTGTTCGTGAAGCAGTTTGAGGAGGAAGGCTTCGAGGCAAAGCAGACCGTTCCAGCTCCTGCCCAGTTCTTGGCAGAGCTTTTCCGTGGCGACAACACCATCAATACTCGCCAATTCTATCCTAATACCGAGGAGTTGATTCAAGACATCGCGAACGCCTACGCCACTTTCTTCCAGGAAATCTATGCGGCAGGTTGCCGTACCGTCCAGTTGGATGATTGCACTTGGGGAATGATTGTCGATGATGATTATTGGAAGAGCAAGCAGGGCACAGGCTTTACGCTCGAAAAGGAGGCCTTGCAGTATCTCAAGGTCAATAACCTCGCCATCGCTGGCAAGCCAGAGGGACTCACCATCAACACCCATGTTTGCCGTGGCAACTATCACTCTTGCTATGCTACCAAGGGCGCATACGATGCCGTGGCTCCATTCCTCTTCGGGCAGGAGAACGTGGAGCGTTATTACTTGGAGTATGACGATGAGCGCTCAGGTGGCTTCGAGCCATTGAAGGAGGTTTCGGGCGATAAGAAGGTAGTGCTGGGATTGGTTACCACCAAGTCGCCTGTGCTGGAAGACAAGGCTACGGTTATCGCTCGCATCCAAGAGGCGGCTAAGTATGTGCCTCTCGATCGTCTCTACCTCAGCCCTCAGTGCGGCTTCGCCTCTTGTGAGATTGGCAATAAGCTGACCGAGGAGGAGCAGTGGGCTAAGATAGACCTCGTGAACGAGATTGCCAAGGAAGTTTGGGGCTAGTTTTTCTTGATCTTTATGATGACATAACCTCTTGTGTCTCCATCCTTGCCATATTGCAGGGCTGCTTTAGAGCCAGCTTTGAGTACATCAATGGATTCTATTTTGGATGGAGAAATATTTAGCATCTCCTGATGATTTATCTCTTTGCCATCGACGATGTAATGAGGTTCTGGCTCATTCTTGACTGGGGGAGTAGTGGTCTTGATGAGATGAGTCTCTAAAATCTTGTTGTCATTAACAACAATGCCATGGCGAATGATGTATGATTTGATGGTTTTGCCAACTAGTTCTTTGCCCGTGAAGTTCTTGATGTGAACTCCGTCGATGTTATAACTTCGGAGGGTGTCGGAGGGAGCTTCAGCCAGGGCGAAGGAATGGTTGGTCACATTAGCAGCCTTGCCATTTGTGGCAACTGCCAAGACGAAAGCGAACATGAAAGTGATTTTTTTCATAAGCGTATGTATTTTAAAGATTACTGCTCTGATAATGGTTGCTCTAGTTGAGCAATAGGCTGAAACTGGTAGGTGCCGTCTTCAGCATGTTCCATATTCACGGTGTAATGCTGCGTGTTGCCGTCATCGTCTATTGTTGTGACAATGAGATGGTCACCTTGTTGATCAATCTTTAGCTGGTCGGCCGTAGGAAGTGCAGCCGACGCTACTTCATAGATTTGATAAAAATGGTTGTTCCTTTCTTGTTCAGTCTCTAGCATCTTTGCTTCATCTTTGGCAGGGATGTCCTTGTTGCTAGATTGGATAGAATGGGCATTTGAGACCTTTGTAGGTGTTGGCGATTCTTTCGTTTTGTGTATTGTCGATTTCATCACCAGCTTTTGAACATCCTTGGGGTTGACAACCTCCTTGGTGTCGGCAAGGAAGGCAGAATCTGCTCGTTCCAATTGCTCGGCTGGGTTCAGGGCTACAGCGTCGTTGGCAGTTGGCTGTTGTGAGCGAATGATTGTAGAAGCAGGAGTCCTTGCGGAAAAATCTTGTTTCTCGGTATATTTAGAAGGGAAAATGATGAAAATAAGACCTGCGAGCATGGCTGCAGCAAGGATGATAGCAGAAAAGCGAACCCATGTAGTTTTCTTTTTGGCAACTATCTCCATCCCCAACATCATATTTCTTATGGCAACATCTTCTGGTGTTAGCGTTTTGAGATCAGCTTGGCGATAAAAATCAGCCAAAGCCTTCTCTTCCTCAATGCTTGTGTCCACATCGAGATAACGCTTTATGAGTTGCTGTCGATAGTTCTTGTCTTTTAAGTTCTTCATATTCAGAATTCTCCTAGTCTTTGGTTCATCATTTTGAGCATGGCTCTTCGGGCTGCAGAAATCATAGTCTTAGTGCTTGTCTTATTGGCTCCACAGGCGAGGGCAATTTCGTCCAAACTCATTCCTTTGCTTCGCATTAATAGCATGCGTCGCTGCGTGTCGGGAAGTTTGGCGAGAGCTTGCTTGATTTGCCTCATCGTGTCTTTTCCAATAATCGCTTCATCGCTACTCGTACTTGATGTGCATTGCGCTTGAGCTTTACTGGGCATGTCGTCCAACGACTCTACTGCATATAGGTTTTGTCGATGTTTGTGTTGCCTAAGCTTGTCGATGCAGAGGTTCTTGGCGATGGTCATGCCCAGGGCTTCGATGTTTTGATATTGATCGAGTTTGTCTCGCATCTTCCATAGGCGTACCCATGTTTCTTGCACGATGTCTTCTGCTTCCTCACAGTCCAGCTGGGGTGATAGGATGCTTTGGCAAAGTGCTGCCAATTGGGGGCGCATAGTAGATACAATATGTTCAAACTCGATTTTTTCCATTTACTTTTAATGCTCTTTGTTATAAAGACGAAGTAAGCCTTAAAAGGTAAACTGCTTTTTTATGGATTTACCACATTTTGTGGCTGGCCTTCCAAGAATGCTTTCACATTTTCTGCTACCATCTTGTTGAGACGTGTACGAGCCTCCAAGGTAGCCCAGGCGATGTGAGGAGTGATGTAAGCATTTGGCTCTTTGAAGAGGGGATTGTCTTTCGAAGGAGGTTCCTGTGCCATCACATCGGCACCATAAGCACCTAGCTTGCCCTCATGTAGAGCCTTTGCCACAGCCTCTTCATCAACCAACGGTCCACGACCTGTGTTGATCAGGATTGCGGTAGGGCGCATCTTCTGAATATTCTCGGCATTGATGAAATGGTAGGTGTCTTCTGCCAATGGACAATGGAGAGAGAGAATGTCGGAAACAGCAAGTAATCCTTCTTTGCTCACCTTGGTGATTCCTTCAGGTAAATCGCTGGCGTTCTTGCTCGTGCAAGCATACACGTCCATTCCAAAGTCGCGTGCCAATTGAGCCACTTTCATACCGATGTTGCCCAAACCCATGATACCGAAGTTCTTACCAGAAAGTTCCATCAGTGGTGTGTCCCAATAGCAGAAGTCAGGATTGTTGGCCCAGCGTTCTTTGCGGTTTTCCAAGGTGTAGTGCTCCACACGATTGGTGATAGAAAGAATGAGTGCAAAGGTCATCTGTGCTACACTGTCTGTACTATAGGCTGGTATGTTGGTCACCACGATGCCACGTTCCTTGGCAGCCTTGATATCCACCACATTGAATCCTGTAGCTTGCACACCGATGTATTTCAGGCGAGGCAGTTGTGCCAAGGTCTCAGCATCCATTTGCACTTTGTTGATGAGGATGATGTCTGCATCCTTGGCTCTTTCGATTTTCTCCTCATCTGTGGTACGTGGATAGACTGTCACATCGCCGAGTTGCTTCAAGGCGTCCCAGTTGAGGTCGCCAGGATTGGAAGCATAGCCGTCTAATATTACAATGTTCATCATTTCCTGTTTTTTATATTTTAAAGAAAAGAAGGGCGCACCGCAAGCGATGCGCCCTTCCATATTTATCGATTGAGATTAATCTTTATTAAAATTTGATTAATTGATTAGATCTGCTCGCTCCAGTCCTCCTGGCTCTTACGAACGTAAGTCTGGTAACGGAGCTTAGCCATCTTCTCTGCCTGAGAGAAGAGCTCGTCAGCCTCCTTAGGGAATGCCTTCTGTACAGAGAGGTAACGAACCTCACCGAGCAAGAAGTCGCGGAAGTTCTCCCAGTTAGGAGCCTTAGAGTCGAGTGTGAATGGGTTCTTGCCCTCGTCAGCCAAGAGTGGGTTGTAACGCCACAAGTGCCAGTAACCGCACTCAACTGCCAACTCTTCCTCGTGCTGTGAGCGACCCATACCGCCCTTACGCTTCAAACCGTGGTTGATAC
>CAVKNU010000103.1:0-8887 GCA_963657465.1 Lachnospiraceae bacterium | reverse complement strand
TATTCCAATTGTAACTTATGGCAGTTCAATTTTCTTAATCCAAAATTAGAAGCAATCCAGATGTTGCCATCCTTGTCTAGTTCGAACCGATTGATAGTTTCTTTATCTATATGGCGATTAGCAGCATGAATACGAACCTTCTTCTTGTCTTTGATATGAACAACCTGGATGCCATGATAATATCCAGCAATGATGAGGTGACCTTTTTGGTCGTCCAAGGCATTACGGTATGCTTCTTTATGGCGGACTGATTGGAACAAAGAAAATTTTCCTTGTTTATAACTATAGTGTACTATCTTGTCATGGCACACAATCCATATGCCGCCATCGCTGGCAGAAGAGATTGACATCACATTGTTGATGTTGAATTTGTGGGGAGTAACATCTGAGATTATGCCTGTATTCTCGTCTAGCAGGTAGATTCCATATCCTTTTACCCCAATCCAAATCTTTTGCTGTTGGCTATCTCGATAAATAGCATTGAGGTAATTGCTCTTGAGAGGAGAGTTGTGAGATTTATAAATGGTGAAGTGATAACCATCGTAACAGTTTAACCCTGATTCGGTGGCTATCCAAACACGTCCTTTAGAATCTTGCACTATGCCATGTACAAAGTTGTTGGAAAGTCCATTGCTTGCATTGAAATGCTGTGTGATGGACAATTGAGCTTGGCATGGTAAGAGTAGATGGAGTAATAGAATGATTAATAGTAATTTTCTCATGACTATTTATTTTTAGACAAAAGTACTCGTTTTTGATGGATTTACCAAATAAAATGATGGAAAGAATGCTAGATGAATCATTCAAATAGGAAGATGAATCATTCAATAACCGATTTGCCACCCTTTTTGACATGCCTAGAATGCTCTATTCGATTTTTATTCCTTATATCTTTGCAGTGCAAAAACCTAATATTTACAAACAATCGAAGTCATGAAGATGAACCTAAAAACTTCCAATCGAAAGGCTGGAGCAGCCTTATTGATTAGTATGGGATTACTTACCGTATCTCCGTATCAAGTTTATGCAAATGAGATGGTAAGTGGTATTGCTCAACAAAATACTTTGGTAAAAGGTACTATTATAGATTCTACAGGAGAACCAGTAATAGGAGCAACAATTAAGGTGAAAGGACAAGCCAATGGAACTATCACGGATTTGGATGGTCATTTTACGTTGTCTGCTCCTAAGGGCGCAGTCCTGGTCATTTCTTATGTCGGATTTCAAACAAAAGAGGTAACCGTGACATCTGCTGTAGTAGATGTGCAAATGTCAGAGGATTCGGAGTCGCTAGAAGAAGTCGTTGTCGTGGGTTATGGCACCATGAAGAAGAAAGACTTGACGGGTAGTGTGGCTCAGGTGCGTCCTGATAAATTGGCAAATGAAGCTCCTACAACCGTACAGGATGTGTTGCGTGGAACAGCAGGATTGAATGTCGGCTTTAGCAATGATGCCAAGGGTGGTGGCTCTATGACGTTGCGTGGACAGCGTTCTGTCTATTCCAGTGGTGACCATAATGCTCCGTTGATAATTCTTGATGGTATGCAATTTTATGGTGAATTGTCAGAAATTAATCCTAATGACATTGAGCAAATTGATGTGTTGAAAGATGCTTCTTCTGCTGCCGTTTATGGAGCAAAGGCTGCCAATGGCGTAGTACTTATCACAACCAAAAAAGGTAGAGATAGTAAACCAACCATCAATTTTGCCGCAGATTGGGGCGTATCCACTATTGGGGATATACGTGATGTGTATGACCCTTCTGGATACATTCGCTATCGTCAGGATTTTTATCGTAGTGACACCTATGGAACCAATTCTCAGACGGGTAACTATGAGGCTTACCAGAAAGGTAAGAGCGCAGGCTATTAT
Source organism: Lachnospiraceae bacterium (assembly GCA_963657465.1). Taxonomy (GTDB): domain Bacteria; phylum Bacteroidota; class Bacteroidia; order Bacteroidales; family Bacteroidaceae; genus Prevotella. Next base: position 7,015 of record CAVKNU010000103.1, on the reverse strand, counting down.
GAAGAGCCTACTGCTGCAAATTTAGCAGCATATGGCTTGAGCTTGGAGGAGTGGCGTGCCATGAGTAACCAAGATGCCTCTATGAGCGATAGAGAGATTTGGGGACGTCGATTGGGACTGGCAACAAGTAATACTACTTTGGATAATTTTCTGGCAGGCAAAACTTTTGATTGGAAAGACCAGTCATTCCGCACTGGTGTGAATCAGAACTATAATGTAAGTGTTTCTGGTTCTACAGGCAAGGTGAATTATTATCTGTCTTTGGGCTATATGGATAACAAGGGAATAGTTCGAGGCAATGATTATAGTACAGTCCGCTCCAATCTTAAATTGAATTCACAAGTAACTCCTTGGCTCTCTATAGGCACCAACGTTAATTTCCAAAACCGTACAGATGGTGACATTAGATGTAATTGGGAGAGCCAGATGTTGGATGATAGTCCTTATTCTACTCCTTACGATAGTGAGGGCAAGCTGACAGCTCATCCAATGGGTGAGCAAGCTTTCTGGAAAGGCTATAATTATGATTTCGATCGCCAGTATTTAGAGTTGGAACGTGGTTATACCATCTTTAATAACATCTTGACAGCGAAGGTAACTTTGCCTTTCGGCATTACTTATACCTTCAATGCCTCTCCACGATTCCAATATTATCACAATCGTTATTATCAGTCGTCAGAACATCCTGATTGGCAGGCAAAAGACCATGATCGAGTAAACCGCGACCAAGTTACTCGTTTTGATTGGTCTCTCAACAATACGCTTGCCTGGGATTATACTTTTGCTAAGAAACATCATGTGATGTTGACTTTGGTACAAGAAGCAGAAGAACGTCAAAGTTGGGCTGATGCGATTTATGCACGCAACATTTTGCCAAGTGAAGCACTTACGATTCATGGTACAGCCAATGGTGATAAATCTTTGAGCTCATTCAATTCTACAGATGCCAAGGAAACGGCTACGGGCTATTTGGCTCGTTTGTTCTATGCTTATGACAATCGTTATATGATAACCACTTCTCTTCGTCGAGATGGATATTCTGCATTTGGTACCACCAATCCGTATGCCAACTTCTTCTCTACAGCGTTGGCTTGGTCTTTTGTGAACGAGAAATTCTGGAAGTGGGAGCCACTGAGCATGGGTAAATTGCGTGTTTCATTCGGTCAGAATGGTAACCGTAGTTTGGCTGATTCCTATATTGCTTTGGCTAATTTGTCTTTGGAACAGTATCAGCAAGGTTATATCAATAGTAGTACGGGGGCTCTTTATGACATGAAATATTTGTTTATGAGTCGTCTTGCCAATACACATTTGCAGTGGGAGAAAACTTCTTCATGGAATGTGGGTGTCGATTTGGGCTTCTTGAATAATCGTATTACAGCTAGCTTGGATTATTATTTCATGCCAACCACTGATATGATTATGAATGAGAGTTTGCCTGATTTCTCCGGTTTCTCTTCCATTACAACCAACTTAGGTAGAGTGGAGAACGAAGGTATCGAACTGAGTGTCAACTCAACCAATATCGATACCAAGAACTTCCGATGGAACACCACCTTCACATTGTCTTGGAACAAGAACCGTATCAAGCATTTGTATGGTGAGTATGAGACCATTATTGATACCAATGGAAATGTGACGACCAAGGAAAGTGATGATGTGGCTAACGAGTGGTTTATAGGTCATCCTATCAGTGCCATCTGGAATTATAAGGTGACGGGTATTTGGCAGAAAGACCAAGCAGAGGAAGCTGCTAAGTATGGTCAGCGTCCTGGCGACCCAATCGTGGAGAACTCTTACACCGAAGATGACATCATCAATGCTGATGGTAGCCGAACTCCTGTATATAATAATAAGGATAAGCAGTTCTTGGGACAGACCGTGGCTCCTGTACATTGGGCAATGCGTAATAGTTTTACTTTGTTTAATGATTGGGATATATCCTTCAATATTTATTCCTACATGGGCCATAAGTATGCTAGCACAGACTATATGAACAATGACAATAACTATTCACAGATTACCAACTGTCGTAATGTGTATAAGAAAGAGTATTGGACACCAGATAATCCAACAAACAAGTATGCTCGCCTGAATGCGCAAGGACCAACAGGTATCGAACTCCCTGTCAAGGTGATAGATCGCTCGTTTATCCGTTTGGAGAATATCTCAGTGGCTTATCGGATGCCTGCTAAATGGCTGAAACCTTTGAATATTCAGAGTGCTAAGGTTTATTGCACAGTGAGAAATGTGGCATGCTGGAAGAAGGATTGGCAATTTGGCGATCCTGAAGCATCTAATGGCTTGGTACCAAGAACCTATACCTTAGGATTCAATGTCACATTATAAAACGATGCATAATCTCATATTTATCAAAAAAAGAAACGACAATGAAAACAAATAATATATCAGTTAAGGCTTTGATGGGATTGCTGACAATGGCATCCCTATCTACAAGCTGTAAGGATTCTTTTTTGAATCCAGATCCACTATCATTGTATGAGCCAACGGCAACCTTCTCTTCACAGGCAGGACTTGATGCGGCTTTGGCTTCTGCCGATAAGGGATTGAAAGCTTATTGGACCAATACGACAGCAATTGATTTGCAGTTACCATTAATGAGTGAGTCTATGTTTTCTGATATCGCCGTAGCATCTAAGACGGATGATGCTTTTGCGTTTACAGATATCAATGAACGTTTTACCCCAACTCAAGGCTATTATAATGATGACCGTAATCGTCTTACCATATTTTGGGGAGAGACTTACAATGGCATCAAATATGCCAATACAGTGATTCAGTATTTACCAAAAGTGACAACTCTTGATGATGCCACTCGTAATGCTTACATGGGACGTGCTTATTTCCATCGTGCTTATCGTTATCTGAACTTGTGCTTTGAATTTGGCGATGTACCTTTGGTGACAAAGGTATTGGAATCTCCTAAGATGAACTATAAGAGCACCAAAAAAGAGGCTATCATCAAGATGATTACCAAGGATATGGAATTTGCGGTGCAACATGTGCCGGAGCAGAGCCAGATGACTTATTTGGGTATGATTAATAAAGGAGCATGCCGTCAATTGTTGATTAAATGCTATTTAGCGAATGGTGAATTTGAAAAAGCTAAGTTGCAGGCAGATACCTTGATTAATTATTCAGGCTATCAATTGATGACTGATAACTTTGGTACTTTCGTGAATCCAAATCCAAAGACTTGGAATATCAAGGAGAATGTGATTTGGGATTTGCATCGTCCTGAGAACAAGTCCATCAGTACAAATAAAGAAGCCATCTTGATAATGGCCAATCGTTATGGTACGGATTCGGGTATTCGTATGCGATTGATGCGTAATGTGGGTGCTCAGTGGAATAGTAATTTGATAAAGACTCCAGATAACTACTTGGCTGTAGATCGATATGCCCTTAACAACAAGCTCTATGAGGATGATTTGGATTACAACCGTGCGTTGGGACGCGGACAGGGTGTTGTACGCCCTACCTATTGGGCGGAACAAGGTGTTTGGAATGTAAATGGCAAGGCTGATGTTACGGATTTGCGTCATGACAACACTGTTGGTAACTGGGTGAACATGGAAGATCTGAAATATAATGTAAAGGCTTCTAAATGGCATGGCAAGCATCTGATGAAATCTTATGTGAATGAGCAGGGAGAGAATGTTCCTTTGTGCACAGATACGATTCGTGCTTGGTTTGGATGGCCACATTATAAAGTGTGGTTGGAGTCTCCACAAGATGAAAACGCTTCAGCCAACAACTATCAAGGAGGATATGGTGATATGTATTGTTATCGCTTGGCAGAAACTTATCTTCTTCGTGCCGAGGCTAAATATTACATGGGCGACCCTACGGCTGTGGATGATGTGAATATCATCCGTAAGCGTGCACATTGTTCTCAACTTTATGACAAGGTGGATATTGATGATATTGCCGATGAGCGTGCACGTGAATTATATTTTGAGGAATGGCGCTTTACAGAGTTAAATCGCATGTCATATTGTTTGGCTTTGAGTGGTAAGCCTGATAAGACAGGCACGGTATATGACAAGGATAAGCTTTATGAGAATAGCTTCTGGTGGCATCGTATTTGTGATTACAACAATTATTACAATAAGAATCCAAAAGTGCAAATCAAGGGTCGTAAATATACGATGGGCAAGCACAACTACAATTGGCCTATTCCACAAACTGCCATCGATGCTAACCGAAATGGTAAATTGCATCAAAACTATGGGTATGATGGCTATGACGCCTCTGTTGAAGAATGGTCAACTTGGGAAGAAGCAGTGGCTGATGAATAATTTTGGTTTTAGGTTAGTTATATAAATGTAAATACATTACCTCTTTGGGATAAAGAGGTAATGTGTGCATTCTAATTAAACAATTGTAAGTATGAAACATTTTCTTCTATTGGCTTGTCTCTGTTCTGCCATGGCAATACCAGCCTTGGCTCAGCGAGAAGCTAAAACCATTAATGATAATTGGGAGTTCAAGAAGCCACAAGATCAGCAATGGGTTTCGGTGAATCTTCCTCACACTTATAATCTCGATGCGTATCAAGGGCGCGAATACTATCAAGGCAAAGCGCAATACCGTCGTATCCTCACATTGCCAGAGGTGAAATCTAGTAATCGCTATTTCTTGAAAATAGATGCGGCGAGCAAGGCGGCATCTGTTCGTGTGAATGGTAAGGAGGTGGGGAACCATGCCGGTGGATATACAGCTTTCACCTTTGATATCACAGATTGCGTTAAAAAAGAAAACACTATAGAGATAACTGTGGATAATGGGCGCAAGGACATTGCACCAATTTCTGCAGATTTTACTTTTTGGGGTGGAATTTATCGTGATGTGTGGATTATCTCTACACCTAATATTCATTTCAATATGCTCAATATGGGAAGTGATGGCATATTTGTATCTACTCCCATTGTCAATCAGAAGCAAGGCACCGTGAAAGTGGCTAGCGAAGTAACCAATGATGGACAAAGACCTTCTGTTGTAGAGGTAAAAAATGAGATTGTGTCTCCAGAAGGTAAAATGGTACAAACTTTCAAGAAGAAAGTATCGTTGAAGGCAGGAGAAACCAAACGGGTGGAGAGTATATCTAAAATGATACCTTCTCCTCTGCTTTGGACTCCAGAAACACCGACTTTATACAAGGTAAAAACATCTCTTATTGATGCAAATACAGGAAAAACTCTTGATGAGAAAACACATAAGGTTGGTTTCAGATGGTTTGCTTTTGATGGAGAAAAAGGTTTCTTTTTGAATGGAAAGCCTTATAAGTTGCGTGGATTCAATCGCCATCAAGACCAAGCACCTGTAGGAGTGGCTTTGAATGATGAATGCCATCGTCGTGACATCAAGATAATGAAAGAATTGGGGAGCAATTACATTCGTATTTCCCATTACCCACAGGATGATGCCTTGCTGGAGGCTTGTGATGAACTTGGGTTGTTGGCCTGGGAAGAAATACCTATCGTCAACATCGTGCCAGACACTCCTGGCTATGCCGATAATTGTGAACGTAATCTTCGAGAGATGATTCGGCAACACTACAACCATACTTGCATCATCAATTGGGGATACATGAATGAAATACTTCTTGTCACTCCTCGCCCAGGTACAAAGGAATGGCCCGTGTATAAGGAACGGACAGTGAAGTTGGCACAACGACTTGAAAAAGTCCTTAAGGAGGAAGATACTACCCGGAAAAGCGTGATGGCATACAATATGACCAACACTTACAATGAGATAGGTTTGAATTTGATAGATGTCGTAGGATGGAATCTCTATTTTGGTTGGTATGAAGGAGAACTAGCAGGGTTTGACCGTTGGTGTGAAGACCAACATAAGAGATACCCTAATCAACCCATTATGATAACGGAATGGGGAGCAGGAAGTGACCACAGAATTCACTCATATCATGGACATCCGTTTGATTTCAGTATGGAATACCAGCAAACTTACATAGAGCATTACTTGCCATTTATTGAGCAGAAACCTTGGATATGTGGATGTACTTACTGGTGCTTTGTTGATTTCAATGCTGCAGCTCGCCAAGAATCAATGCCAAGATTCAATAACAAAGGTATCGCTTACAATAATAGAAATCTAAAGGATGTGGCATATTATTTCAAATCGATGTGGCGCAAGGATATTCCTGTTGTTCATATTGCGAGCCGTGATTGGGCTGTCAGAACTGGTAAGGCTGGCGAATTCCAACACATTAAGGTTTACAGCAATATGTCGGAGGTGGAATTATTCGTCAATGGCAAAGGGCTTGGTAAGAAGAAAGTAGAAAATTGCCATGCTGTATTTGACGTAGCTTTTCCTTTTGGTGAATCGACGCTGCAAGCTAAGGGATATGGTTCTATCAAAGGCAATGCTGAGGATGTGATGATGATTACTTATAATTCACAACCAGATGTAGCAAAGGGGGAGGAACTTGCCATCAATGTGGGAAGCAATTGCCATTTCATATCTTCTTTGAGCAATCTGGATTGGTTGCCAGACCAAGCATATACTCCTGGAAACTGGGGCTATATAGGAGGCAAGGAAAAGAGCACAACCTCAGAGATAATGAACACAGAAGACGGACCTGTTTACCAAACTGGGCGCGAAGGTAATTTTGAATACAAGATTGATGCACCTAAAGGAGAATATGAGGTTGAATTGTTGATGGCTGATATTACCAAGCCATCTACACAACTTCCAAATCTGTTGTCAAGAAGTACTTCTGAGATGTCATCTAAGGATATGAAGTTTGACATTTTCATCAATGGCAAAACCGTAGAAGAAAACTTTACCCCATCTGATGGACGACATTATCGTACCGCTTTCCGGCGTCGTTATGTCATCGGTAATGAGGAATCTTGTATATCCATAAAGTTAGTTGCTAAACAAGGAACTCCTTTCTTGAGCGGTATAAAGATTAGAAAAATCGATTAAAATTGAGTCCCCGTACTTGCGAGGCTTGAGTAAGAGTTAT
>CAVKNU010000102.1:0-9075 GCA_963657465.1 Lachnospiraceae bacterium | reverse complement strand
AATTAAACATTGCAGTTCTCGCCGGTGATGGTATCGGACCAGAGATTATGAAGCAGGGTGTGGCTGTCATGGATGCTATCGCCCAGAAGTTTAACCACGAGTTTACATACAATGAGGCTATCTGTGGTGCTCATGCTATTGATGAGGTAGGCGACCCATTCCCAGAGGAGACCTTCCAGACCTGTATGAAGGCTGACGCTGTGCTTTTCGCTGCTGTTGGCGACCCACGTTTCGACAACAACCCTACAGCTAAGGTTCGTCCTGAGCAGGGCTTGCTCGCTATGCGCAAGAAGTTGGGCTTGTTCGCCAATGTTCGCCCTGTGGCTACCTTCGATTGCTTGCTCCACAAGAGTCCATTGAAGGACGAGCTTTTGAAGGGTGCAGACTTCGTTGTCATCCGTGAGTTGACAGGTGGTATGTACTTCGGTGAGAAGTATCAGGACAATGACAAGGCTTACGATACCGACATCTACACTCGTCCTGAGATTGAGCGCATCTTGAAGGTTGCTTTCGAGTATGCGATGAAGCGCAACAAGCACCTCACCGTAGTGGACAAGGCTAATGTCTTGGCCTCTTCTCGTTTGTGGCGCCAGATTGCCAAGGAGATGGAACCTCAGTATCCAGAGGTAAACGTAGACTATATGTTCATCGACAACGCTTCTATGCGTGTATTGACAGAGCCTACATTCTTCGATGTTATTGTAACAGAGAATACCTTTGGCGACATCTTGACCGATGAGACATCTTGCATCACCGGTTCTATGGGTTTGCAGCCATCTAGCTCTCTCGGTGAGCACACACCATTGTTTGAGCCTGTACATGGTTCTTGGCCACAGGCTGCTGGCAAGAACTTGGCTAACCCTGTGGCTCAGATTCTTTCTGCAGCCATGCTTCTTGAGCACTTCGGCTTGAACGAGGAAGGCGCTTTGATTCGCAAGGCAGTGGATGCTTCTCTTGATGCCAATGTTCGTACTCCTGAGATTCAGGTAGAGGGTGGTGCTCAGTATGGCACAACTGAGGTTGGCGAGTGGATTGTCAACTGGATAAAGAATGTATAGGTAACTGAACTTTTAGTAGGATATATAAAAAGAGGATACTTCATTTAGCGATTCAATGAAGTATCCTCTTTATATTAAATTAAGACTAACTTATTTTTTCAGCAAATCATCTAAGAAAGAATCTAAATCAGTATCAAGACCTTGCATTAAATCACCACCTACGATAATCGTATCGTCATCGGCAAGATACAATTCTCCTAAGTTTTCTCGGTCGTCATCTTCCAAGACAAAACTATAAGGTTTCATGATGCCGAGTTGGTCGGTGATGTTGGCATTTTTATGAAGTACATTGCGAAGTACAGAAGCTATTTCTTCATAAAAATTTTCATCTGTATTATGAATCCATTGTTCTACTACACATCGTGTAATCTCTTGTTCATTATCGTCGAACGCCAAGAGTTCACCGCTGTCTTGTGATACACGCACATGAATATCTGTCAGCATAGAAATGTCTTCTGATACTGGAAACTTTTGAGCGATTTTTCTTAAGAAACGCTCAATTTGTAGGATTGTTTGTTCTGTATTTTCCATTTTCTTTAATTAAGAGAGGCTAAGAGCAATGGCATTTGCACCAAACTCTGCATTCTGAATGCAAAGATACATTTTTTTAGCGAATTAGAAAACGTTTACGCCAGTTTTTTTATAAAATCTTTAAAATTTTATTTGCTAATTATAAATAATATATTACCTTTGCAAAGCAATTAATTTGTAAACTCGACATTACAACATGAACAAGATAAAACATTCTGGAACTGTAAGCAAAGTGGTGAGAAATAAAGTGTATGTGCGCATTTTGCAATCTTCCGCATGCAGTGCTTGCAAAGTGGCTCACCATTGCAACGCCGCCGAGACAAAAGAGAAAATCATAGAAATTTCCCACACTCATGCAAACATATTCAGTCCAGGAGAACAAGTGATAGTCACGGCTAATACTTCCGTGGGATTCCGAGCCAGCTTGTATGGCTATCTTCTGCCACTGTTGCTGATGGTGTTGATGCTTGTCCTTATGCTCTACTTCACAAAGTCAGAGGACATTGCGGCCCTCTCGGCTTTGGCGATATTGGGGCCTTATTATATGGTGCTCTATCTGTCAAGAAACAAAATCAATGACAAGTTAAATTTTGGCGTGGAGAAATACTAAAGAACATCAATACGCCATTAACAAGATATGTTATTGAGAAATTTTAATAACTAAAACAAATAACAAAATAAATACAAACAATTATGAATTTCATTTTGATTGCAGTCTTGGTACTCGGGGCGATTGCGCTGATTGCGGCGTTGGTGCTCTTCGGTGTATCCAAGAAGTTTGCCGTCGAAGAGGATCCTCGACTGGGACAGGTGGCTGAGATTCTGCCTGGTGCCAACTGTGGCGGTTGCGGTTTTGCCGGATGTTCTGGCATGGCTGCGGCTCTCGTCAAGGGTGCTGATGCCGGTAGCATCGAGGGACTGATGTGCCCTGTGGGTGGTGCCGACGTGATGGGACAGGTAGCCGACCTGCTGGGCATCACTGTGGGCAACACAGAGCCTAAGGTGGCTGTAGTGCGTTGTAATGGCAGTTGCGAGCATCGTCCTCGCATCGCCGAGTATGATGGCTTGCACACTTGTGCGGCTATGAATTCCTGTGGTGCTGGCGAGACAGGCTGCGGATTCGGATGCTTGGGCTGTGGCGATTGTGTGGCAGCCTGCCAGTTTGGTGCCATCGCCATCAATCCTGAGACTGGTCTGCCTGAGGTGGACGAGGAGAAGTGTACTGGCTGTGGTGCTTGCTCCAAGGCTTGCCCTCGCCACATCATCGAGCTTCGCAAGAAGGGTCCTAAGGGTCGCCGTGTCTACGTGCAGTGCGTGAACCACGACAAGGGCGCTGTGGCCAAGAAGGCTTGTAGCGTTGCTTGCATCGGATGCGGTAAGTGTCAGAATGTCTGCAAGTTTGAGGCCATCACCGTAGAGAATAACGTGGCTTACGTAGACTTCAACAAGTGCCGCATGTGTACCAAATGTGTAGACGAGTGTCCAACGGGTGCTCTCGTCAAAGTTAACTTCCCAATTAAAAAGAAGGAGGAACAAGCATGAATTTGAGAACATTTAGAATAGGTGGAGTTCATCCAGAAGAGAACAAGATAACCGCCGAGATGGCTACCCAGGTGGCAGCCCTCCCTAAGCAGGCCATCTTCCCTCTCGGTCAGCACATCGGTGCGCCAGCCAAGCCTGTTGTAGCCAAGGGCGACAAGGTGAAGGTGGGTACGCTGATAGCCGAGGCTGGTGGCTTTGTGAGTGCTCCTATCTACAGCTCCGTTTCGGGAATTGTGTTCAAGGTAGACACCTCTATCGATGCCACTGGCTATCGCAAGCCTTGCATCATCATCAATGTGGACGACCAGGACGTGTGGGAGGAGAGCATCGACCGCTCAGACAAGTTGGAGACCGTGGAGGCTCATCCTGAGCTTACCCCAGAGGAAATCGTCAACCGCATCAAGGTGGCTGGTGTCACTGGTATGGGTGGAGCAGGATTCCCTACCTTCATCAAGCTCTGTCCTCCTCCAGGAGCAAAGGCTGAGTGCGTCATCATCAATGGCGTGGAGTGTGAGCCTTACATCACAGCCGACTATCGACTGATGATGGAGCATGCCGACGAGATACTCGTGGGATTGAACCTCCTCATGAAGGCTGCCAAGGTGGAGAAGGGATACATCGGTATCGAGGACAACAAGCCAGCAGCTATCAAACTCTTCGAGGAGAAGACCGCTGCCGACCCGCGCATCGAGATTGTGCCTCTCGCCAAGAAATACCCTCAGGGTGGTGAGAAACAGCTCGTGGATGCTGTGATCCGCCGTCAGGTGCCAGCTCCTCCAGCCATCCCTGTCAACGTGGGTGCCATCGTGCAGAACGTGGGTACTGCGTTCGCCGTATACCAGGCTGTGATGAAGAACAAGCCTCTCTTCGAGCGTTACACCACCGTGACAGGCAAGCAGGTGAAGAACCCTGGCAACTTCCTCGTCCGCATGGGTACGCCATTCTCTCAGATGATAGAGGCTTGCGGCGGTCTGCCAGAGGGCGACAACAAGGTCTTGGCAGGTGGCCCTATGATGGGTAAGGCTGTGATCAGCCTCGACGTGCCAGTTACCAAGGGTACCAACTCGATCACCATCCTGACCGATGCCGAGGCTCACCGCAAGAAGGCCCAGCCTTGCATCCGATGCGCCAAGTGCGTGGAGGCTTGCCCTATGGGACTGGAGCCATACCTTCTCGCCACACTGAGCGTGATGAAGGACTATGAGCGACTGGAGGCTGAGGACATCACCTCTTGCATCTCTTGTGGCTCATGCCAGTTTACCTGTCCTTCTCATCGTCCTATCCTTGACAACATCCTCGCAGGCAAGGGCGCAGTGATGGGCATCATCAAGGCTCGCAACGCCAAGAAATGATTCTAGGCACGCTCGGGCGTCGAGGCTTTGCGCTGGACGCTCTGGTGCCAAGAAGTATTTTTTATTAAGAAATTAAACATAAAAAATGGGAAAATTAATCGTTTCACTTTCGCCACATGCCCACGGCAATGAGAGCGTAGAGAAGAACATGTACGGTGTGGTCATCGCCCTCGTGCCTGCCATCCTCGCCTCGCTCTATTTCTTTGGCTTGGGTTCAGCAGTAGTACTGCTCACCTCTGTGGCTGCCTGCTGCTTCTTCGAGTGGGCAATATCCAAATATCTCCTCAAGGTGGAGCCTACCGTCAGCGACGGCTCTGCCATCATCACGGGTCTCTTGCTCGGCATGAACTTGCCTAGCAACCTGCCGCTCTGGATCATCATCATCGGTGCCCTCTTCGCCATCGGCGTGGGCAAGATGACCTTCGGCGGACTGGGCAACAATCCTTTCAACCCTGCGTTGGTGGGCCGTTGCTTCCTGCTCGTCAGCTTCCCTGCGCAGATGACCTCTTGGCCTGTGGCAGGACAGATGATGTCTTACACCGATGCCACTACAGCGGCTACTCCTCTGGCTATCATGAAGACTGCCATCAAGAGCGGCGACAGCTCGGTGCTCAACCAGTTGCCTGACTCATTGAGCCTGCTCTTTGGTGCCACAGGCGACGGATTTGGTGCAGGTACAACGGGTGAGGTTTGCGCCATCGCCCTCTTGCTGGGCTTGGCTTACATGCTCTGGAAGAAGGTCATCACCTGGCACATCCCTGTCAGCATCATCGCCACCGTGTTCGTGTTCAGCGGCTTGATGCACTTGGCTAACCCAGTTTACGCCAACCCATTCGCTGTGATCCTGAGCGGTGGATTGATGCTCGGTGCCATCTTCATGGCCACCGACTATGTTACCTCTCCGATGACCCACAAGGGCCAGCTCATCTACGGTGTTTGCATCGGTCTGCTGACCATCATCATCCGCAACTGGGGTAGCTATCCAGAAGGTATGTCGTTCGCCATTCTCATCATGAATGCGTTCACACCTCTTATTAACACATATGTTAAACCAAAGCGCTTCGGTGAGAAGCCTGCTAAGAAATAAGGAGGAAAAGAGACATGCAGAAATTAGAATCATCATTAAGGAACATGGTTCTCGTGCTCGTGGGCGTGGCGCTCATCGTGGGTGCCATCCTGGCATACGTTAACCATATCACCGCTGGCCCTATCGCCGAGAAGGCTGAGAAGTCGCTCGCCGCTGGCATCAAGAGCGTGATGGGTACCGACGACCTGCAGGTGGCTGAGCCTGAGGAGGTGAAGCAGACCATCGACGGCAAGGAGGTAACCTTCGTGGTACACAGGTGCTCTGACAAGGGCGGCAAGGAGCTGGGCGCAGCCGTGGAGAGCGTCACTGGCGGTTTCGGTGGCGACCTGAAGGTGCTCGTAGGCTTCAACCCTGAGGGCAACATCCTCGGTTACACCATCCTCCAGAGTTCGGAGACCCCTGGACTCGGTGCCAAGGCAAGTACTTGGTTTCAGAAGGACGGCAAGGGCAGCGTGATAGGCAAGACACCTAAGGACGGTGACCTGCACGTGAGCAAGGACGACAAGGGCGGCAACGCCGTGGATGCCATCACAGCCAGCACCATCACCAGCCGTGCCTTCCTCAAGGCCATCAACCAGGCTTACGGCGCATACGCCAAGAAGGCTGTCGACGGCGAGAGCGGTGCGACAAAAGTAAAAGGTAACGAGGCTGATGCTAACGCAGAGACCTCATCTAACGAAAAGAAAGGATAAGCCGATATGAGTAATATTAAGATTTTGATGAACGGACTCATCAAGGAGAACCCTACCTTCGTGTTGCTCCTCGGTATGTGTCCTACCTTGGCTACTACGACCAGTGCCATCAACGGTCTCTCCATGGGTCTGGCTACTATGGCAGTGCTGATCTGTACCAACTTTGTGATTTCTTGCATCAAGCGCATCACACCAGATATGGTTCGCATCCCTGTCTTCATCGTGGTGATAGCAGCCTTCGTGACCATCCTGCAGATGTTTATGAGCGCATACGCCCCTGACAGCATCAATCAGGCGTTGGGTATCTACATCCCGCTGATTGTGGTGAACTGTATTATCCTGGGGCGTGCCGAGAGCTTTGCGGCAAAGAACAGCCCATTGGCTAGTTTGGTGGACGGTGTAGGTTGCGGTCTCGGTTTCACCTTGGCTCTGACCCTGTTGGGTTGCGCGCGTGAGTTATTGGGCGCAGGCAGCATCTTCGGTGTGGCTTTGTTGCCAGAGACGACCAACATTCTGGTGTTCATCTTGCCACCAGGAGCCTTCCTCACGCTGGGCTATCTCATCGCAATATTTAATAAGGTAAAGAAATAACAACGAAGGCTACCTCTCCCCCCATTTTGAGGGAGGGATGCTTTGGAACAAAAGAAAGAAAATATTATGGAATATTTATTGATATTTATCTCTGCGATATTCGTCAACAACATCGTCTTATCGCAGTTCCTCGGTATCTGTCCGTTCCTGGGTGTATCCAAGAAAATTGATACCGCCATCGGTATGGGTGGTGCCATCGCCTTCGTGTTGACCTTGGCCACCATCATCACCTGGTTGGTGCAGAAGTATGTGCTCGATGCCTTCGGGTTGCAGTATCTGCAGACCCTGTCGTTCATCCTCGTGATTGCGGCATTGGTTCAGATGGTGGAGATTATCCTGAAGAAGGTTTCTCCTGCGCTCTATCAGGCGTTGGGTATCTTCCTGCCATTGATTACGACCAACTGTGCTGTGCTCGGTGTTGCCATCTTGGTTATCCAGAAGGACTTCAACCTGCTTGAGAGCGTGGTTTACGCTTTCTCTACCGCCATCGGCTTTGCCTTGGCTCTGATTGTCTTTGCGGGCATTCGTGAGCAGCAGGCTTTGGTTCGCATCCCTAAGGGTATGCAGGGCATGGCGATCGTACTGGTAACGGCCTCTCTCTTGAGTCTTGCATTTATGGGATTTTCTGGTGTAGATGGTGGACTGAAAGCGCTATTTGGATTAGATTGAAAAAATAGCTAAGCAAAAAATAAGGTGTTCAAATATGAGCACCTTATTTTTTTGCCATCATTTCATCATGCTCTATATGTGTCACAGTACAGGAACTCGGATAGAGGGTAGAGTAGAGACGCATGCCAACAACCGTATTGCCAAGCATATATCAAACAACCATAGAAAGTCCAGCCAGCCATCTCCTTGATGGTAATAAGTGTTGCCTGTACCTGCACCTTACCCTTTGCACTCATCGCTGCCATATTTTGCGCCAAATAATACATCTTAGCGGTCTGCACAATGAGGTCTTCACGGGCTTTTTCGTAAGAGAGTTGGTTAAGCTTGTCGGCAATTTTAGAAATATCAATCGCCGTGTTCACCATCTGATTGTAGAGCGGCATCTGCAACTGTAAGCCTGCGGAAGCAATTTAGCTTGATTCTCGCTGATAGAATACTTTCCCTTTGCTATCTCGTTACGACTTCTTTGCAGTGACAAATTATTATCTACAGCCATCTGCAAGCACTGACTCAGAGATAAAGTCTCTTGCGCCATCATAGCGGAAAAAGTCCCAAGAGCAACACAAAAACATAATATCTTTTTTCTGTTCATTTTTAATATATTTTTCTGATATATAAATACTGTTGGATTCGGGTGCAAAATTACTGATTTTCTGCAAATAATCACTATTCACAAAATATCACAATATGTTCAAAATTGCCACTTTTATTCTGTAGGCATAGAAAAATCACCTCTTAATGATATTAATATTGTTGCACGCACGTAATAAACTTTTTCTTACGAAAAAGTATCAAAGTGTCATTTTTGCATGGAAAATGCTATATAACTATTTGAATAATAGAATATAAGAAAAATGATACTTCTCAGTTTTAAAGCCGAAAAGTATCATAAAAAGTATCACAGAAGTGTCATTTTTGCTGTTGTTTTATGTTGATTTCTTATATTTTTGATGCTTATTTGTGTGTTTCTGAGTTGCTGTCATGCACCTCTATAAAGTCAAAAATATATTGCCCAAAATAAAAATAAGTTTTGGGCACTCTGTGCCCGATATGTGGGCAATGGCTGCCCACGGCTTGTTCTGTCGATGCCCACGGCTTGTTCTGTGAATGACCAACGCATGTTCACGATGTGACCAACGCTTGGGCTGAAAACATAGACACTTTTGTATTTCAGAATATGATTGTATAAAATGATACATTTGTGATACTTCTATGATACTTTTCCTTGTTTTTTCGAGAAGTATCATTGTCTGTAAATTGCTTTATATCAAAAGTATAGAGCATGTTTTTCTGCTAAAATGATACTTTGATACTTTTTCAATGAAAAAATATACGTGCGCGCATGAAAGTACGAGTGTGTTGAGTTAATTTCTTTGCTGATTGATTATAAAATTTAATTTCTTGATAATCAAGCTAATATTTCCACGACTTGTATCACGCTTCTTTTTGCTACGATTTTCTGTTCGGTAGCAAAAGAATAAAAAAACTCGAAAACGAGTAAATTTCTGACGGGAAAATCTCATTTCACTGAAACTTTTCGTTGAAAGTGAAGA
>CAVKNU010000101.1:0-9157 GCA_963657465.1 Lachnospiraceae bacterium | reverse complement strand
TGGAACATTGGAGCGTACTTAAAATCTGGAGTCTTAGCCATAATGTTTTTTGTTTGTATTTTTAATAACCGAAAATTTCTTCTTGTGAGAGACGCTTCACAGGTGCAATCTTCTCAAGCGACTTCATGTCGAGATTCTTCTCATCACCGAGGATCACCATGCGGCATGGTTTGTTCACCATGTTCTCTTTCTCAAACTTGGTGATATCCTGGAGAGTCAATGCTGGAAGTTGCTCATAAAGCTTCTTTCTCAAATCGTAGTCGATGCCTCTGTTTTTCGCATTCATATAAGCATTGAGCACGCCAAACTTAGTGATTCTGCCACTCTGCAAGCTCTTGGTAATGCTCTGCTTAGCCAAGTCGAACGCATTCTCATTCTGAGGCATATCCTTGATGATTTCATCAAACACCTTGATACAATCCATCATCTTGTCGTTCTGAGAGATAATGTGAGTATAGAAATACTCTGGCTGGTCTTTGCGACCTGGCTGTGCATAAAGTGCAGCGGCATTGTAAGCCAAGCCACGAGTCTCACGAAGTTCCTGAAATACGATGGTATTCATGCCACCACCGAAATACTCATTGAAGAGCGTCTCTACAGCAGAATTCTCAGGATTCCAAGCCTTACCCTCGTTGTGGTATTGACGGAGATAGATGTTCTTTGCCTCGTATGGAGCTATGTAAATCTCATCCTTTGGAGTTTCCTGCAACTGATACTTCTTGCCCTGAGGAACAGCACTCAACTTCTTGGCAGTCTTATGTTCCTTAGCCAAAAGTCCATTGAGTTCCTTCTCGCTATAAGGACCATAATAGAGCACAGTATGCTCGATATTATTCAAACCACCCAAGAGATTGATGAACTCCTGTGGATTGGTCTTGCGAAGCTCTGCCACAGAAATCTGGTTGCGAGCAGGGTTATAAGGACCATAGAGACTGTAATTCCAAAGATAATTGAAATTGCTCTTCTGGTTAGTCTTAGCATCTGTATTGCTCTTTTCCACGAGATCCACATACTGGCTCCATGAAGTCTTATCAGCCTGAGCATTGTGAAGCACATCCTCCAGCAACTTAAGTGCTGCTGGCAAGTTCTCATTCAATCCGTTCAAGCTAATCTGAAGCGTTCTGTTGGTTTGGCTTACGCTATAGTTACAAGCCAATTTATAGAAAGCCTGCTTAATCTGAGACACGTCCATGGTCTTCGTACCGATATAGTTGAGATAATCGGAAGCATAGCTATAGCGAATGTCATCCTCATCACCGAAGTCGTAATAGAACACGAGGTTGAAGAGGTCATCCTGCGTATTCTGCTTGTAGATAAGAGGCAACTTCTTGCTGGTCTTACCCACCGTCAAATCCTTCTTGAAGTCCAAGAATACAGGTTGGATTGGAGCCACCTGTGATGTGCGGATTTCCTTGACAAACGCACTCTCATACTCACGATTGGCAGGGATTGGAGTGATGGCAGGTTTCTCGATTTTCTTCAAGCTCTTGTCCTCACCGATACGTTTATAGACACATGCGAAGTTGTCGTCACGAAGGTATTTATTGGCAAAATCAACAATCTCCTTCTTGGTGAGCTTGCTCTGACGCTCTAGTTGAGTTGCCACTTTCTCCCAATCCTCGTCGTTAATAAAAGCATCGCCCATTACACTGGCACGGTTGCTATTGCTATCCAAAGCCTTGTAATAGCTCAACTTCATATTGGCGATAATGGAAGCCAGCAAATCATCAGAGAATTCGCCACGGCGCAACTTGCCCAATTCCTCCAAGACCAAAGCACGCACTTCCTCCAGTTTCTGTCCCTTGTTTGGAATACCCTGGATGAAGAAAGCCGAATAATCGTGCAAGGCATCAGCACCAGCACCTACGCCTCCCACTTTCATCTTCTGCTCCAAGTCAATGTCGAAAAGACCTGCCTTGCCATTGGAAAGTATCTGAGAAATGATGTCGAGCACATCGCTCTCAAACTGGTTAGCACCCTTGAAGCGCCATGCCATCAACAGGTTCTCTGCATCCTTGCCCACGACTGCAGTATCTCTAACGGCTGTTATTTCTGGCTGAAGGGCAAACTCAGGACGAGTCACCTTGTCGCTCTTCTTCCATCCACCGAAGTACTTATCAATGATGGCAATGGTTTGGTCTGGGTCAAAATCACCAGCCATCACGATAGCCACATTGTTTGGCACATAATACTGATGGAAATAATTCTGGATGTTGACGATGCTAGGATTCTTCAGATGCTCCTGCTCGCCGATGGTGGTTTGAGTGCCATAAGGGTGAGTAGGACAAAGAAGTTTCCAAAGAGCAGCATACTCCTTGCTGGCATCGCTAGCCATGGAGATGTTCTTCTCCTCATATACAGCCTCCAACTCGGTGTGGAAACCACGAATCACCATGTTTTGGAAACGATCACTCTGAATCTTAGCCCAGTTCTCTATTTCGTTGTTCGGGATATTCTCCACATAACAGGTGACATCGTTGGAAGTGTAGGCATTCGAACCTTCACTACCGATGCTCGCCATCAACTTGTCGTATTCGTTAGGAATGTTATATTTTGCGGCAAGCTGGGATACAGAGTCTATCTCATGATAAGCCTGTTTGCGCTGGGCTGGGTCGGTGAGCTTGCGATAACTCTCATATCTCTTGGTTATCTCGTCGAGATATGGCTTTTCCTTGATGGCATCGGTGGTACCGAACTGCTTGGTTCCCTTAAACATCAGATGCTCCAGGTAGTGAGCCAAACCCGTTGTCTCGGCAGGATCGTTGCGTGAACCTGTCTTCACAACCACGTTGGCTTGCAAGCGAGGTTTTTCCTTATTGACCGACATGTACACCTTCAGCCCATTGTCGAGGGTGTAGATACGTGTTTTCATTGCATCGCCAGGTACGGTGGTGTAATGATAATCCTTTGCGGTGGCATTCATGGCTCCAACTAAGAGAGCCGCCATCATTACGTACTTAAAGTTCATATAATTTAGTTTATATTTATTGAATTCTTTCAGCTTCTGTGACCATACAATGATTTAATTCTCATAATCCATCTCATGATCCAGACTATCCACGAAGTTTCTGAACACCTCTTCTTCCACGTCTCCCATCTCGTACTCCTTCTCAGCATCTTTCTTGATTTCCGCTATCCAAGAGCGGCGTGCCTTGATATAGTCCTCATGGATGCGGTTGGCATCTTCGAGGGTGATTTCCGAGATGTGATAATAGTCAAGAATCATCTTGTAGGTCCATGCCCACTGGTATTCGCGATAGTGCGCATTGATTTCTTCGAATCGCTCAATGAGCGTCTGAATGTCACTGATGGTCCCATCCTGCAATTCGTCGATGATGCGCTGCTCTTCTGTTTCAGGCAGGAGCAATCCCGAAAGGTCGTTCCAATCACCCAATCCGATTTGAGTGGTTGGCGGAGTAAGTCCCTCTTCCTGCTTGAGTTTTCTCTTCAACACTGCACCCATGTAGATACGAAGGGCTATGTCGTAATATTTGATGCCCTTGTGGAGGGAAGTGGCAGGAATGATATACTCGTGATAGAGGTATTGAGACACATTGTCGCCCGTTACTTCTCGCAAGTTTTCTAGAATCTGCTTGCCTTTCAAGATTTCACCCACGGAGAACGGAGAAAGCCAATCGAAATTAACGATGCTCTTGCGATGTTCCAATGGGCGGAGGTCACGCTTCGGCCATTTGCGAATATCGCGGTACAAGCCCACCGTGGTGATGTTTCTTCCTGGGATGAGGAACATCTTGTCGCCATCCGCTATCAAATAGGCGAAAGGCAGGTTGCGAGTGTTTGGGTGGTGCATCAGCTTGCCGAAGCAAACGGAGAATGTGCCCAGTGTGGCTGGCATCAAGAGATAAGCTCCACTGGCTGTCTTCGAACCTCTCTCCAAGATTCCCCAGTGCATAGGTCCCATCTTGTAGGCATGGTTGGAGAAGTTGGTGGCTGAGCCAGCATTATAGAAGGAGAACATGCCTCCGATGAGCAAGGAACTCTTGTGATGAGAGGCCGTGAAAGGACCACAGAATGCCGCACACGCCTCGCCATTGCTCATGTAGCTATTGGCGAAGAACACAGATGCGGAAGCCGTAAATCCATTGCTTATCTGACAGGTCTCACCCACGAAGCAATCTTGCATTTTCACACTGTTGATCAAGCTCGATCCTTCGGCGATGATACTGTTCTCCACGATTACTCCCGTGCCAATATAGACGCAGCCCACCGGTGAGCCCAGCAATGTGCAATCGCTCAAGCGTGAGGCACCATTCACTTCACAAAAGTCATTGATCACACTGTTGGTGATTTCCTTTGTATTGATAATCTTCACATTGTTGCCGATACGTCCTCGCTCTGGCATCTGCGTATCGATGTTATGGCGAATCAATTGGCGAATTTGGTCTCTCAACTCCTTGTCGCCAGCATGTTTTACCATGAAAGCCGCCAACTGGCTGTTGAGGTCGCTGAACAGCACGACATTGCCATCTCCCACCTCATTGAGCACGCTCACCACATTGCCTTCGCCATATGTAGCGCCCTCGGTGGTCTCCATCGTCGAGACATTAGATATATAACAATCATCGCCAATGGTATAATTGTTGATGAAATTGCCGATATTCTCTATCAAGCAATCATCACCAATGGTGACATTGCGCAAAGTGGCATTGTTGATGCCAGAGTGCTTGACGAATCCCGGGCTCACCTCGACATTCTTCTCGAAGCTTCCCAAATTCACCTCGCCATAGAGCATCACTCGATGCATGAAATTAGGCTTGAAGTTTTCATCCACATTGATGGAGGTCCAATCTTCCGCCCAACAGTCGTTATGCTTGAGCACCTCGATTTCCTCGGAGGTTAGGGGTCTGTAGTCGTTCATAATTTATTCTGTTAAGTTATCGTAGTCCTGATAGAGGAAGTCGTTGTAAGGATACTTCTGTACGTGGAGCTCACGCACTTTCTTGTAAAGTACCTCACGGAACTCGTCGATATTCTCCTTGTTCTTGGCCGAGATGAAGAGACAGTCGTCATGGAGCTTCGCCATCCAAGTCTTCTTCAAGTCTTCCAATGGGATATTTTCCTTCTCCATTGGAGTGAGGTCGTCTTCCTCTTTCTCTATCCAAGAGTAGTTGTCTATCTTGTTGAAGACTATCATGGATGGCTTGTCGGCACATCCCAGTTCCTTCAAGGTGTTCTCCACCACTTGGATTTGTTCCTCGAAGTCTGGGTGGGAGATGTCCACCACGTGAAGCAAGAGGTCTGCCTCTCGTGTCTCATCGAGCGTACTCTTGAAGGAATCCACGAGGTCGGTAGGCAACTTGCGGATGAATCCTACGGTGTCGGCAAGGAGGAATGGAAGATTCTCCACCACGACCTTGCGCACTGTGGTGTCGAGCGTGGCAAAGAGCTTGTTCTCTGCAAATACCTCGCTCTTGCTCAATAGGTTCATGATGGTGGATTTACCCACGTTGGTATAACCCACGAGTGCCACACGAATCATGCGTCCACGGTTCTTGCGCTGGGTGTTCTTCTGCTTGTCGATTTCGGCAAGGCGTTCTTTCAGGAGACTCATACGGCCGAGGATGATACGGCGGTCCATCTCCAACTGGGTCTCACCCGGTCCACGCAAACCTACCGAACCTTTTCCACCGCCCGAACCAGAACCACCACCTTGGCGTTCCAAGTGAGTCCAGAGTCGCTGGAGTCGAGGCAACATGTAGCGATACTGCGCCAGCTCCACCTGTGTCTTAGCCGCAGCAGTCTGGGCACGCATGGCGAAGATGTCGAGAATCAAAGAAGTACGGTCGAGGATTTTCACCTGCAATTCCTGCTCGATATTGCGTATCTGCTTGGCGGATAGCTCATCGTCGAAGATGACCATACCTATCTCACGGTCTTCCTCTTCCTCGTCCTTGATATATTGCTTGATTTCTTCGAGTTTACCTTTTCCTACGTAGGTGGTCTGGTTAGGAGCCACCACCTTCTGGGTGAATCGCTTCACAGTGACAGCACCTGCTGTATCGGCGAGAAACTCCAATTCATCAAGATATTCTTTTGTCTTGGCCTCGTCCTGCTCTTTGGTGATAAGACCCACCAACACAGCGGTCTCAGCCTTGACTTCTGATATTACAAATTCTTTCATTACGTACGTGTATATTATATAATAGGTGCAAAATTAATAAAAAATACGCTCATCCCATCATGTAAGGGCATTATTTATAGTTTTTTATAGTGAAAAGCTGCAAACGTTTACGTGAAAAAACAAGCAAAAAAAGCAAAAACATTTGATATATATCAAGAATTTTCATTATCTTTGCACTCGAAAATGAAAAAAGATTCATTGAATACAACAAACTGATTTTCCAAAATTAAGATCATAACTACATAAAACACAAACTGCTGAAACATTCAAAAACTGAAAATGCCTCGACGGGAGTCGGGGCTTTTTTATCTAAAAATCATGAAAAACAGAGCTTTTTCTACATCTTTTGCTCGTTTTTCTAAAGGTTTTCACTAACTTTGCAAATAATTGCTTCCGACGACTACCCACAAGAGGGACTGTTTTCGTCTTTAGCATGTTCAAAACCTAACAACAATTAATAACGACAATATGCAAAAAAGTATTCTTACTAGTCTTTTTTTGCTAGGTGCCCTTTGCGCACAAGCAAACAATTACACAGTGACTTCACCCGACGGCAAGTTGGTGGTCAACGTGACATGTGAGGGAGGAAAAGCTTCCTACACAGTGGATTACAATGGCAAGCAGATGTTGCAAACTTCTGCCCTCGGATTGGTGGCCAACTATGGAGACTTCTCCAAAGACCTCATCATGCAGGCTTTCAAGGTGAGCGACAAGCATCTCGCTTACGACATGAGCCGCATCAAGAAGTCGCACATCGAGAAGGACGTGAAAGAAGCAACCATCGGATTCCTCAATGCCAACAAGGACTCCATGACGCTCCATCTCCACGTTTCCAACAACGACTTGGCCTATAAGTATGAGATGACTCGTCCGAAGAAGAATAATCCGAAGTCGGTAATCATCTATAACGAGGTGAGCGGATTCAACTTGCCAGAGAAGGCCACCACCTTCATTTGTCCACAAATCACACCGATGACCGGATGGGAGCGCACCAAGCCTTCCTACGAGGAGGAATACACACCAGACGCACAGATGAACGTGAAGTCTCAATATGGCGTGGGATACACCTTCCCTTGCCTTTTCCGTGTAGGTGAAGACGGATGGGTGATGGTGAGCGAGACTGGCGTGACCAGCGCTTACCCAGGAAGCCGTCTCTCCGACTACGAGGCAGGAAAGGGCTACACCATCGCCTTCCCACAGAAGGGCGAGAACAACGGCATTGGCTCTGAATACGCAGGCATCCCATTGTCAGGCGAAACAGCATGGCGCACCGTCACCGTGGGCTCTTCACTCGCTCCTGTGGTGGAGACAACGATCCCTTACGACGTGGTGACTCCACTCTATGAGCCAAGCAAGACCTACAAGCCATCACGCTATACCTGGAGCTGGCTCATCTGGCAGGACGAAAGCATCAACTACGACGACCAAGTGAAGATGGTGGACGTGGCTGCAGCACAAGGTTATGAAGCTATCCTCGTGGATAACTGGTGGGATAAGCAGATAGGCCGTGAGCGCATCGAGCAGTTGAGCAAATATGCGCAGAGCAAGGGCGTTCACTTGATGCTTTGGTACAACTCCAACGGTTTCGAGAACGATGCCCCTCAGACTCCTCGCCAAATCATGAACAATGCCATTGCACGCAAAAAGGAAATGGCATGGATGAAGAAAATTGGCGTGGTAGGCATCAAGGTGGATTTCTTCGGAGGCGACAAGCAGGAGACGATGCGTCTTTACGAGGACATCCTCAGCGATGCCAACGACTACGGACTGGAGGTCATCTTCCATGGTTGCACCATTCCTCGCGGATGGGAGCGCATGTATCCTAACTATGTATCGAGCGAAGCGGCGTTGGCTTCAGAGAATGTATTCTTCACCGATTACCATGCCAAGAAGGAGGCTTTCGAGATGACGATGCACCCATTCGCTCGCAATGCCGTGGCTAGTTTCGACTGGGGTGGCGTGATGATGAACAAGTATTTCTCTCGTGACAACAAGAGCCGCCACCAGCGTTATACGAGCGACATCTTCGAGATGGCAACAGCCATCACCAACCAGAGCAGCGTGAACTGTATCTGCCTCTACCCTAACAACTTGCAGGATGTACCACAGTGGGAGTTGGATTGGCTCAAGGCTGTGCCTACGGCATGGGACGAAGTGAAGTTCATCGCAGGTTATCCTACCAAGTATGCCGTCATCGCTCGCAAGGCTTCTGCCGAGAATGCAGGCACGGCATCGGCTAGCAATGGCAAGTGGTTCGTGGGAGGATTGAATGCAACAGACAAGCCTCTCACATTGACCCTCGAATTGCCGATGTTCGCTGGCAAGACGGTGGAATATCTCACCGACCAGCCTAAGAAGAAGGGCGAGAAGTTCTTTACAAGTGTAAAGAAGAGCTTGAAGGTAGGAAAGGATGGCAAGGCGAAGGTCACCATCCAGCCAAATGGCGGAATTATTATTCAGTAAATCTTTTTGGTGGGGACATTGGTGTCTCCACCAAGAATAAGTTGCGGAATTTTGGACTGTCAGTGTCAGCGTCAGAAAAAAAAAGGTTCCATCGTTAGGATGTTACTCCTAGCAAGGGAACCTTTTTTATGATACATAGCGTTTTGCCATACTATCTCTAGACCCCAACGTAGTGTTTTGTTACATCATGTTACTTAACCTACTGGTATTCCGACACTTACTTATTTTCAAAAATCAACCCATCTTCCTTGGTATAGTCAATGGTAATTGGCTTCTCCCTGCTCACTTCCTCGGCAAGGATCTTCTTGCTCAGGTCGTTGAGCACGTAGTCTTGGATGGCACGCTTTACAGGTCTTGCACCAAACTCTGGGTCGTAACCTACCTCAGCAAGATAGCTGATAGCTTCGTGCGTCCAGCGGAGGTCGAAGCCCTGAGGCTCAAGCATCTTCTTCACTCTGTTCATCTGAAGCTCAACCACGCTGGCGATTTGCTCCTGTGTCAATGGCTTGAAGGTGATGATGTCGTCGATACGGTTCAAGAACTCAGGACGGA
>CAVKNU010000100.1:0-9185 GCA_963657465.1 Lachnospiraceae bacterium | reverse complement strand
TGCGGCTTGCCGTTGTGGAGCCGCGGGTTATACTTGTCCATACGGATGCGAGCATTTTCTTATCCAAAGAGTGCCTGTTTGATCCGTCCACTGCCTATTCAAGGAAGCGGCTTTGGGTTTATTTTTTATTTCGGGTGCAAAGGTAATAAATCATCATGAAACTACCAAATTTTTCTTTCAGTTTTTAACAAATTTAGCCTTACTTCTTACAACTTCCACTTCTTCGGCATTATTTTTGCACACTTTTGTTATCTTTATGCAATATTCATCGTCATTTAAATCCTCCTTGTAGAAGTTGAGTTTATCACCCTGATGGCTCTCTGCCACGTATGCTATCTCAAAACGCTGCAAGAAATGCGTCTTGTAATAATCGATGTCGAAAAGGTCGAGAATATGCTCTATGTATTTCACCGAATTAATATGACCGTTCACATCCACGTCATTGTAATAGGTGTCGATGCTGCGCACAAACTTTGCGCCTGCCGACATCTTCACCCTAGAGCTGGCGGCTATCGGGCATTCCTTTTCCTCATCGATATACTCCTTGATGAGCCCATCGTTGATGGAGAAGATGTCCACTGGCTGGCGAGTCTCCGTGTCGATCATCGCCCAAACACTCTTGCCATAGCCATACACCTTTTCTTCTCCATCCGCAGCCTCGCCGCAAATCTTGAAATCACGAGCCGTGAAATACTTCATGGCATTCTCCACCCAGGTCTCCACAAAGAACTTATCATACGACCTTGGCATCTCCTTCATTTCGATGGCAAGGCGGCTCAGCACCCACGTCTTATGGCGAGGCATGAGATAGTTCATGCCATAGCCACGGTCGTTGCTATGAAAATCAGCCGCATTCAGCAGATGATTGCCCAGATGCCCCATAAAGAGATGGCTGGAATAGTCGCAATGAAAAGGCTCGGAAAGGAATTCATAACGCCCCACCTTACTTAATAATGTATTTTTCTCCATGTTCTCGTACCTTATTTATATATAAGACAAAAAACCGTTACTCCCCCTACATCTTAGCAAGAGAAATAACGGCTTTCATATTGATTGGTTTATTCTTCCGAATTTTGCTTCAGATAATCAGAGATAGGCTCGTCAAAGCTTCTCGTCACAGCGATGCGACCACTTCGAGTATATTGCAAGAGGCAGTCGAAGCTATTGAGCTGATGGAAGAGATCGGCGATGTCCTCCGTCAATCCTGCCAAGAGCACAGTGCTGTAAGTAGGGTTCACCTCCATCATTCGTGCGTCGTGCTTGCGGATGGTGCGAGACACCTCAGGATTCTCCAGCAACACTGGCGTAGAAATCTTGAAGAGGGCCACCTCATGGATAAAGAGCTGCTCATCCGTATAGTAATCACTCTTCACCACATCGATTTTCTTCTCGATCGCCTTGTTGATTTTCTCGATTTGCTCCTCATCACTCCAAGCCGTGATCGTGTATTTATGAATGTTCTTGATGCTACTAGCCGAAACATTCAAGCTCTCGATATTTACCTGTCGGCGAGTAAACACGGCGGTAATCTGATTCAAGATACCGGCGATGTTCTCTGAATAGACAAGCAAAGTATATAATTTCTTTTCGTTATTATTCTCCATGTTCTTATCTTTCTAGAAGATTCTTCACTCTTCGTTCTTCACTTAATAGTTGAGCTCCAACTGCATTTCCTCCACGCTCTTGCCTGGCAAGGTCATTGGCACGATGTCCTCGTTCTCCTTGATGGCGCACTCCAAGAGGTATGGGCCCTTGGTGGCTATCATCTTCTCCACCTTCGCCTTCAAGTCCTTGCGGTCGATGACCACATCGTATGGGATGCCGTAAGCCTTGGCTATCTCGGCATAGTGAGGATTCATCATGTGAGTGAAGGAATGGCGACCTCCAAACATCAAGTCTTGCCACTGGCGCACATTGCCCAGGTAGTTGTTGTTCAGGAGAATCATCTTCACCGGAGCCTGTTGCTCCATGATGGTGCCCAGCTCCTGGATGTTCATCTGGAATCCGCCATCGCCAAAGAAGCAGCAGATTGTTCTGTCTGGCGCACCAAAGGTTGCACCCACTGCAGCTGGCAAACCGAAGCCCATGGTTCCGAATCCACCACTCGTTACGATAGAGAGCTTCTTGGTGAACTTGAAATAACGGCTCGAAATCATCTGGTTCTGACCCACGTCGTTCACGAGAACAGCCTCATCATGAGTGGCCTCAGTCACCACATTCGTAACCTCGCCCATCAGGAGAGGACCCTCCGTAGGGTGGATGTCCTTCTCGATCACCTTCTCCTGCTCTTGCTTGCGATACTCCTCGAAGCTCTCAATCCACTCCTTGTGGTCGTTTTTCTTCAAGAGTCGGGTGATGGCAGGAAGGCTCTGCTTGCAGTCGCCGATAACAGCCACGTCGGTCTTGATAACCTTGTCTATCTCAGCACGATCGATGTCGAGGTGGATGATCTTAGCCTGAGGAGCATACTTGGAAGGCACACCCGTGATACGGTCGCTGAATCGCATGCCGATGGCGATGAGCACATCACACTCCTGCGTCTTCATGTTGGTGGCATAAGAGCCATGCATGCCGAGCATACCCATGTTCAGCGGATGGTCGGAAGCCAAGGCTGAAAGACCGAGCAAGGTGCGACCTGCAGGGATGTCTGCCTTCTCCAAGAATTCAAGCAGCTCATTATGGGCACCGCCCAGCTCCACGCCATGGCCGACGAGGGCGAATGGCTTCTTGGCATTGTTGATGAGTTCGGCAGCGGCAGCCACTGCATCCTCATCTATCTTAGGATAAGGATTGTAAGAAGTAATCTTCTCACACTTCAC
The DNA here is from genome assembly GCA_963657465.1 of Lachnospiraceae bacterium. Lineage (GTDB taxonomy): Bacteria > Bacteroidota > Bacteroidia > Bacteroidales > Bacteroidaceae > Prevotella. The sequence continues at coordinate 6,366 of CAVKNU010000100.1, read as the reverse complement.
TGGCTCCCACTCGCAAGTGCCCACCTGGGCATTCTTAGGGAAGTCGAGCACCACAGGACCCGGACGCCCACTGCGAGCGATATAGAAAGCACGGCTCACAGCCCAAGCCACATCCTCCGGACGGCGAATCTGGTAAGACCACTTGGTGATAGGCTGGGTCACACCCACGAGGTCCACCTCCTGGAATGCGTCAGTGCCCAAGGCTCCCACGCCCACCTGACCTGCAATGACCACAATTGGCGTAGAATCCATCATGGCGTCAGCCAAGCCCGTCAATGTATTGGTAGCACCAGGACCACTCGTCACAATGGCCACGCCCACCTCGCCGCTCACTCGCGCATAGCCCTGTGCAGCGTGAGCAGCAGCCTGCTCGTGGCGTACCAAGATGTGGTCGAACATCTTCTTCTCTCCTCTCGTGTAAGTGTATATTGAATCAAACACAGGCATGATGGCACCTCCTGGATAACCAAAGATCGTCTTTACATCCTCGTTCTTCAGAGAGCGCATCAATGCCTCCGCTCCTGTTATTACTTCTTTTGCCATTTATATTTATTCTTCTGAAAATTCAAAAACGTATCTATTTTTAATCGATGATTCTAACACCACCCTTGTCTGCCGAGCTCACGCTCTGGGCGTATGCACGCAAAGCCTTGCTAACCACACGGTTGCGCTTCAATGGCTGCTGTGGGCGAGCTGCGAGCTCCTCGTCAGAGAGCTTCACGTTGATAGAACGGCTTGGGATGTCGATGACGATGATGTCGCCATCCTTGATCTTGCCGATGTTGCCACCTGCCGCAGCCTCTGGGCTGATGTGACCGATACTCAATCCTGATGTACCACCAGAGAATCGACCGTCGGTGATTAAGGCGCACTCCTTGCCGAGATGGCGGCTCTTGATGTAAGAGGTAGGATAAAGCATCTCCTGCATACCAGGACCACCCTTAGGACCCTCGTGGGTGATAACCACGCAGTCGCCAGAGTTCACCTTGCCGCCGAGGATTCCCTCGCAGGCATCCTCCTGGGAATCGAAGCAAACGGCTGGACCCTCGAAGTGCCAGAGCACAGGGTCAACGCCCGCTGTCTTCACCACGCAACCATTCTGGGCGATGTTGCCGAAGAGCACTGCCAAGCCACCATCCTTGGTGTAAGCGTGCTCCAAGTCGCGGATACATCCCTCCTTGCGGTCGGTGTCGAGACACTCCCACTGTGCGTCCTGGCTGCCCATCTGGGTAGAGAACTTTCTGCCCGGTGCACTGTGGTAGATCCTGTCAGCCTCTGCATCGATGCTAGAGCCTGTGATGTCATATTTCTTCATCTGCTCGTCGAGCGTCTTGCCATCCACACGCTTGCAAGCGCCATGAATCAAGCCACCCTTGTTCAGCTCGTTCATGATGCCGAGGATGCCACCCGCACGGTTGCACTCCTGCACACTATACTTCTGCGTGTTAGGCGACAACTTGCAGAGGCAAGGCACCTTGCGGCTCAACTGGTCGATGTCCTCCATCTTGAAGCCAGCCCCAGCCTCCTGAGCCACAGCGAGCAAGTGGAGCACCGTGTTGGTACTGCCGCCCATGGCGATGTCGAGCGTCATGGCATTGAGGAAAGCCTCACGGGTAGCGATGCTGCGTGGCAATACGTTCTCGTCGCCATCCTCATAGTAAGCGTAGGCGTTCTTCACAATCTGGCGAGCCGCATCCTTGAAGAGCTGGATACGATTCTTGTGAGTGGCAAGGATGGTGCCATTGCCAGGAAGACTCAATCCGATGGCCTCGGTGAGGGAGTTCATGGAGTTGGCGGTAAACATACCCGAACAACTACCGCATCCTGGGCAAGCGCACTGCTCTATCTGCTTCATCTCCTCGTCAGAGACGCTTGTGTCAGCACCCTTAATCATAGCGGTAATCAAGTCGGCATTCTCGCCCTTCCATCGACCAGCCTCCATAGGACCACCCGAACAGAAGACGGTAGGAATGTTCAATCGCATGGAAGCCATCAGCATACCTGGGGTCACCTTATCGCAGTTGGAGATGCAAATCATCGCATCCGCCTTGTGCGCGTTCACCATATACTCCACAGAGTCGGCGATGATGTCACGGCTAGGCAAGGAATAGAGCATGCCGTCGTGGCCCATGGCAATACCATCATCTACGGCTATCGTATTGAATTCGGCTGCATAGCAACCCATTGCCTCGATTTCCTTCTTGACAATCTGACCTATCTCATGAAGATGGGTATGACCTGGCACGAACTGCGTAAAGCTATTCACGATGGCGATAATTGGCTTGCCAAACTGCTCATGTTTCATACCTGCAGCTACCCAGAGTGCACGGGCACCTGCCATTCTTCTGCCTTCAGTACAGACGCTACTTCTTAATGGATGTTTCATATTGTTTTTATATCTTTTATCCTAAATTTTCGTTATTGCGTGCAAAGATACAGAGAATTTACGTAATAACCAACAATTTTCACATAAACTTTCACTTTCATGCATATTTTGTTAGAGAAAAGCCCCGAAAACTTACAATCTATAAGCAAAATAGCACGTTTTAGTAAGAAATGAGCAAAAAGAAAGTCTCCAAGATATAAATCCTGAAGACTTTCCCTACAAAACTTTTTTTACATGCAACTGGTCAAGCCCAAAGTGGTGGCGATGGCCGTGAGCACACTGATGGCTATCTGCAGGATGGTTTGCCAAGTGATTTTCTTCATAGCGTTGAGATTTTAAGGGTTAATAAAATGTGTTGAATTTTTTAAGGCTCATAAAGCAGCCGTGAGCTTAGTCCATGCTCACGTTTCCGCCTGAGCTTCCAGAGCCTCCGCCGTCAGAGCCGCCTCCCGATTCGCCCGAGTCCGAGCCGCCAGTGCCAGGAGTAGAGCCTGAGTCGTCGGTGGCTCCCTCCTCCACGCTGTACTCGTCCTCTCCTTGATTTCGCCTGCGAGAGAGAGCTGCTTGCGGGTGAACTGACCGGTGGCACGTGCACGGAGATGATAGCTCAGCACGTTGGTAGCTGCAGAGAAAGCCTTGGCAGAGTCGGCAGCCTTGGTCTTGATGCCCACGGAGAAGATGGCGAGGTCGTCGATTTTCACGGCGATGCCGTTCAATACCAGCTCCTTGATACATACCACCATGTCGGTCAAAATGCCCTTGATGGCGCCCTTGGAATAAGGCGTGTTGTGGTTGGCCATGTGCTCAGCCAGCTCGTCGATGCCCTTGGTTTCGTTCACCACGGAGCGTGCGAAATACTTGCCACTCGTGGCGGAGTTCTTTCTGACGTCTTTCATTAATTTGTAACGTAATCCCATAATTGTGTGTCCTTTCTTTTAATTAAATGTTTAAATTTTCAGGTTAAATGTTCTCGAAATTTGTGTGTTTTCCCAGGAAAAGTGCTTTATTCTTTTCTCTGATGCAAAGGTACGACTTTTTTCGCTACCCTCCAAATAAAATGGTCTTCTGAGGACGTTTTTGAAAAATAAATTTATTAATCATCTAATAATCAAGAAGTTACAAGCACGTTTCCGCATCGTATTTTTACACGCATGCAATGCCCATCCTGCACTCATTCCCCTCCTCGCTCGCACATGCGCGATGCGAGGCTTCAACGATAGATATAACATCTCCATGCCACGTATCTGAACATAGTAGGTGATAGATATAGAAATGCGGCTTTGTGTGACAGCTGTGACAGTTTGTGACAGTTTCAGATAGGCTGTTGAACTTCAACCAGAAAATTTATATTTATATATATAAATATAATACTTATTTTCTACATATTTTCAACCTCAAAATCAACCATCCCCCCGAAAACTGTCACAAACTGTAACGCTGTAACGCCTACATAAAATATTTCACTTGCAGGCTAAAATATTTTCATTATATCTTGCAAGTTTCATTATTTTTTTGTATCTTTGTAGCAGCAAATAAATATTTTATTTGTTAAACCATAAAAAACAAAAGAATCATGTTTAATACATTAACAATGCCAGAAGAACTGGCGTACTGGCTGGAGCAGGAAGAACTTGCTCCCTACCAAGAGACAAACAAACTGGAAGATAAGTTTAAGGACAAACTCCTCGCTTATTATCAAAAAAACGACCCTAGCGGCATCAACCACAAACTGATAGAAATAGACAGGTTGACTAAAAATCTGCTCAGGAAAGAAAAATCAACTGAAGATGAAAAACAAGCTGTGGTTTTCCCTATTTATTCCAGTGGATGGGAGATAGGCTGCGACCTCAGGATGGCTTATATGCTTGCCACCCGAATCATGCTAGTACAACAAGACCACAGGGTTAACCTTATCACCGACCTCAAGGAAGCCATCCTGTCGCACATCGTGAATTTCATACAAAACGGAATTCCACTCTTACCCAAAATAGAAGAAGGAGACTATCGGATTATATTTTGGGAAACTTATGTGTTGCTATATTTCTGCAGCAAAAAATCCAACAGGGCAGAACGTATCACACATGAACTGTATGCCTATCTTACCAAGGACGATGACACGCTCATGAAGCAACAGACCAACAAATGCCATGGTTTCGACGAGATAAAAGAGTATGTGAAGGAGATGAAGACAGATGAAAAAACTTATGAGTACGAATTGAAAGCTCGCCCATTCAACCCTGCTATTGCCCCAAGGCCCAACTATTCGAATCGACATTCTCTTCTTTTTGTGTGGCTCTCACAGCTAAATCGAGAACAACTGGAGGATGTGCTTAGGCTCTACCCTACAACCGAAAGACAAGAACAACTGTATGACTGGCTCACTTGCGAGGAAGCATCTGATTTTTATAAAGGACCTATAGCTGACACTTATACAAAAGAAAAACTCGCCAAAAACGATATCTTGTCGCCAAACCTAAGGCAGGTGCTGGCAGAAGAGGGCAAAGAAATACTGGAGAACATTCAGACGAGGCAATATATAACTTACGAAACAAGCGAAGAGGGACAGAGCATTTTCCGTAAAGAAGTGTATGAAGATAAAGTCATCAAAGCCCTCCATCGCCTCTTGAAGAAACATGAAGAGAAACATAAAAAAATCAAGACAGGGCACTGGGCGATTGTCTGGAAATTCTTCGTCACTTATAGGTTCTTTGTCCCAAAGCTTCTCCAAAAACGTTTTCGAGAATGGGTGTACAGAGCCTTCTCACGAGAAATACCAGCTAATACATTCAAATGCGACACGACGGCTAACCAACTGAAATATATCAAATTAAAAAGTGCCTACGTACGAAAAAAAAATGGGGAGTTAAAAAAAGCAATATATAATATCAATCTCGATGAAATTTCCAAAATCCGTCGTGAAGAATATCGCTTATGGATAGACTCTCTCCTCGACACATTCATTGATATAGAACAGGGAAAGCTCGTGCCCAATGATGCATGTAGCGTGCAGTTTGAGATAAAACTAGAATAACTAAGAATAAATCAAAGCGGAGAAGACTATAACTTTTTCTCCGCTTACATAGCAGATTTCTTAGAAAACATTTGGAGAATCCAAAATTAAACCGTATCTTTGCAGCACTAGAATCCGCCACGCTTCCCATAGAACAGCGTACCAGGGCGGAACTTTTTGTTTATATGCATATGAAATATACTAATCCACCACTTGGTACAGCAACACTTTTAGCCAATCTTCACGATGAAGGATTGACTATCATGGATGAGAGAAAGGCATTTGCTTTCCTTGAAAATGTCAGTTACTTTAGATTCGCTGCATATTTGCGACCTTTCAAGGCATCAGACGAGCATAGTTATAAGGAAAATGCCACATTTGAGAAAGCTGTGAGACTTTACGAGTTTGATGCCAAACTTAGAGCCCTGCTATTTTCTGCTATTCAAAAGATAGAGATTTCTTTGCGAGCAAAAATTATCAATCAGTTTTCTTTGAGTTATGGAGCTTTTTGGTTTATCAATCCCGATTTGGCGGTTGACAAACATAAGTATGCAGAGAATCTTTCCTCTTTGGATAGGGAACTACAGCGTTCCAAGGATGATTTTATCAAAGAACATTATGTGAAGTATGGCAAGGAAGACTTTCCGCCAGCTTGGAAACTAATCGATTTGACTTCGTTTGGTTGCTTGACAAAATTGTATTTCAATTTCGCCAATGGTGCTGTCAAAAAGAAAATAGCTCGCTCCTATGGCGTTCCCCAACAAGAGATACTCGAAAGTTGGATGAAATCCATCAATGCGCTTCGCAACTGTTGCGCTCATCATGGGCGTGTATGGAATCGTGTGATGCCTATCATGCCTCAACTTCCGATGAGATTAAAACAAGCATGGATAACCAATAAGCCAGAAGTCGCCAATCGACTATATTCGGTTCTTTGCTGCTTGTTGTATTGGCTAAATGCCATTGATTC
>CAVKNU010000099.1:0-9252 GCA_963657465.1 Lachnospiraceae bacterium | reverse complement strand
AACCAACCTCTCATTATTACTTATGTGGGTTATCAAAATGCAGAAGTAAAGCCATCTGCAAACATGAAAATTACATTAAAGCAAGATGACAAGACTTTGGACGAGGTTGTAGTTGTAGGTTATGGTTCTCAGAAGAAGGTAAATCTCTCTGGTTCTGTATCTGCTATCGAGGGATCTAAGTTGTCTGCCCAGCCTGCTACAGATGCAGTGTCAGCCTTGCAAGGTCAGATGCCTGGTGTGACCGTCTTGCGTAACAGTGGTCAGCCTGGTAGTGAGGCTTCTGGTATGCGTATCCGCGGTTTCTCTTCTGTCAACAGCACCTCTGCATTGGTGTTGATTGATGGTGTGGAAGGTGACTTGGCATTGGTGAATGCCGATGATATAGCTTCCATTTCTGTATTGAAGGATGCGGCAGCTTGTGCCATCTATGGTGCTCGTGCAGCTGCGGGTGTTGTCTTGGTTATAACAAAGAATGGTTCTGAGGGTAAGGCTAAGGTGACCTATAATGGTTATTTTGCTTTCAATACTCCTGGCAACATGCCTGAGCGTTTGCCTGCTTGGGAGGAAATGAAGATGAACAATGAGGCTCGTATCAATGCTGGTGGTAACTACGATAAGAACCCAGAATTCTCTTCATGGGTAGGCAATCCTAACTTCAGCTATCGCCCAAACAATACCAATAGCCGTTGGGACTTCTTCCAAGCAACCAACTGGGTGGCTGAGGGTACTCGCGACTATACCACACAGCAAAACCACACTGTGTCTATCTCTGGTGGCAACAAGGCTGTCAACTATATGTTGTCTGCCAAGTGGTACACCAAGAACGGTATTTTGAAGTATGGTCCTGACAGCAATGAGCGTTGGAGCTTGAATGCCAAGGTCAATGCTCAAATCAACAAGTATTTGTCTGTCAATACATTGGTGAGATACCAATCTACTCGTACAGCAACTCCACAGCGTAGTGCTGGTGGTGTGTTGAACTTGCTCTATTCTTCTCGTGGTTGGCAGCCTATCTACAATCCAGAGGAAGACATCAATGACAGTCCTTATAATGGTGACTTGCAGCAGAATGCCATTGACATCATGAAAAATGAGGGTGCCAACCGTTCTAAGTATGAGGCTTATACTGGTAAGGTAACCTTTAAGGTGGAAAATCTTGTCAAGGGATTGACCCTTAATGCTTCTTTGTCTCGTTTGGCTGGTATTTGGAACCAAAGCATCGTTCGCCGTCATTTGGTATGGAACAATCGCTTGGGTACAGGTGTTCGCCAGCAGAGCAACAACCCAAATTCTTTCTATAGATGTAAGAATACAGATTATCATGACTTGGCAGAGTTGACTGCCAACTATCATCTGAACCTCTTCAAGAAGCACGACATCTCTGTGCTTGGAGGTATGAGCTATGAGAATTATCGCAAGGACCAGATGGATGCCACTGTGAAGAACTTGCTCTCTAATGACTTCTTCTCATTCAACTATTATGACTCATCTGTTGCAACCAACACAAGTGTAGGTGACAACATCCAGACATGGTCTATGATGTCATACTTCGGTCGTTTGAACTATGCTTTTGCCGACAAATATCTCTTCGAGGCGAATGTTCGTTATGATGGTAGCTCTCGCTTGGCACCTACTGAGCGTTGGAAGGCATTCCCTTCTGTATCTGGTGCATGGCGTGTCAACCAAGAATCTTTCATGAAGGACTTGACTTGGTTGAGCAACTTGAAGCTCCGTGCTTCATGGGGGCAGTTGGGTAATGGTGCTGTGTTGGGTCTCTATGACTACATCCCTACCATCTCCCAAGGTGACTATATGGGTCAGAAGACATTCTATCAGGGCAGCCTTGCCTCTAAGGACAAGACTTGGGAGACGATTTCTACCACCAACATCGGTGTAGATCTCGGTTTCTTGGACAGCCGTTTGAATGCTACATTCGATTATTATTGGAAGTACAACAATGACATGTTGTCTTCATTGCAGTTGCCTCATACCATTGGTATCGGTGTGCCAAATGTCAACATCGGTAAGTTGAAGACTTGGGGTTGGGACTTCGAGATTTCTTGGAAAGACAAGATCAAGGACTTCAGCTATCAAGTTACGTTCAATCTCTCTGACAGTCAGAACAAGTTGGTTTCTTACGATGGTGCCAGTGTTATCAATGAGGGTAATGTGAGCTTGCTCGAAGGTTATGAGATGAATACTATCTGGGGTTACAAGACCGATGGCTATTGGAAGAGCCGCGACGAGTACTTGAAGTACAAGGAAGAGCACCCAGGCTATCAGAGTTTCAACGACGGTAAGGTGTCTGGCGGTGATGTGAAGTACTTGAACCAAGGCAATATCGACCATCAGGTGGGTACAGGTTCTGGAACCAAGGAAGACCATGGTGATTTGGTTTATCTCGGCAACTCAAACGCTCGTTATCTCTATGGCTTCAACCTATCAGCTCAGTGGAAGGGCTTCGACTTCTCCATGATGTTCCAGGGTGTAGGCAAGCGCAAGATATTGATTGCGGCTGATGCCATCGCCCCGTTCAAGAACACCTACCAGATGCCTTGGACCATTCATCGCGACTATTGGACAGAAGACAACCAGGATGCGGCATGGCCACGCCTCTATGTCTCCAATGACTTCAACTACAAGGCATCAGACAAGTGGCTCCAAGATGCTTCTTACATTCGTCTGAAGAACATCACCTTGGGCTATACCATCCCTGGAATCAAGAAGTATGTGAACAACGTTCGTGTTTATGTGACAGGCAACGACCTTTGGGAGCACACCAATCTCTTGAAGATTTATGACCCTGAGGCAGGCAACAACGTAGGCCGTAACTATTATCCATTCTTCCGTACATGGGCATTCGGTGTAAATGTAACATTCTAAAAAGAAACTTCGACATGAAAAAAATATATATGTTTGTAATAGCCCTTGCTACTTTGGGCTTGACAAGCTGTGAGTTGGACAGAGAACCTGAGACCACCTTGTCAGATACTAACTTTTGGAAGTCGGAGAGTGACTTCCGTGGTGCTTGTAACAGATTCTATACGGATCTTGATGGCTTCTGGCACGACTATCGTGCTGATGATTTGAGCAGTGGCGGTGCCAATTCCACTTCGAGTGGCAACTGGACGGTGCCAGCTACTTCCAGTGACTGGACCAATCCTTATAATAGAATAGGTAAGTGCAACAATGCCATCGAAAAGATAGGTGCTTCTTCTCAGCCTGATGCCATCAAGAACCGTTGGATTGCAGAGGCACGTTTCTTCCGTGCCTACCAATACTTCGAGTTGGTGAAGAAATATGGTGATGTGCCATTGATATTGAAGTCTTTTGACTCAACCAATGACCCTGAGATCAAGAAGGAACGTACATCTCGTGAGGAAGTAATCCTGCAATGCTATGAGGACTTGGACTTTGCTTTCCAGTATTTGCCAGACATCGACAAGGTTTCTAGCTCTGCACTTTGGGGACGTGTCTCTAAGTCTGCCGCATTGGGTCTGCAAACTCGTATCGGACTTTATGAGGGAACTTTCTCCAAGTACCATAACCTAGGAAGCGACTGGAAAGCTCACCTTCAGAAGAGTGTTGATGCTGCTGCTGAGATGATTAAGGAAGGCAAACATGACTTGTATCCTGATTTTCAGAAATTGTTCTATTTCGATGGCGAAGGTCGTCAGAACAAGGAGAATGTCTTCGTCAAGGTATATGGTCCTAATGACGCACCTACCATCACTCATGGCAACTCACGCCAGTTGGAGAATACTACTTGCGTAACTCGCAATGCTGTTGACCAGTTCTTGTATGTAGATGGTTTGCCTCGTGAGAAGAGTGCTTTTGCCATTCAGGAAGAACAGAGCTATGACGATGTGTTCAAGAATCGTGACCCACGTCTGGGCATGACCCTATATAAAATAGGTGAAGAGTCTTACAAAGGCGCTTTCATTCCTTTTGCTTACCATAAGGGCTATTCCATCAAGAAAGGTTTTATGCTGAGTGAGTGGGAGACCAACTCTAAGGAGTCGGTTGACAAGATGATTATCCGCTATGCGGAAGTGTTGCTCTCATACGCTGAGGCTCTCTACGAGTTGAACGGTTCCATTACGGATGAGCAGCTTGATGCTACCGTCAACAAGGTGCGTGAGCGTGCGGGCTTGAATGTAAGGTTGACCAATGCCTTTGTGCAGGAGCATGGCTTGAACATGCGTGATGAGATTCGCCGTGAGCGCTTGGTGGAATTTATTGATGAGAATATTCGATATAGTGACATCATCCGTTGGAAGATAGCCGAAAACGTATTGCCAAAGCCTATCATTGGTGCCAAGTTTGTTGATTCTGAGACTACCACGAAGCGTGAGGAGTTCAAGAATTTCTTGACAGATGAGAATGGTCAGCTTGGTGGAAAGCAGGCATACGGCGAGAAGGACTTCTATGTCATCGAGCAAGGTGACACTCGTAAGTTTGACCCAGAGAAGGATTACCTCTATCCTATCCCTACCTATGAGATAGCAACTAGCGGTGGTAATGTAAAGCAAAACCCTAAGTGGTAAAAATGAGTGTAGAACATTTTAAAAGCAAACAACAATGAAAAAGATATTTTTTGCAATGATGGCTCTCATCTTCGGCTTGTCACTGACAAGTTGTAGTGATGATGACTGGAGCACAGATCCTGCCTTGGAACATGAGTATTTCTATGGCTTCAATGACTGGGGAAAGTTTAAGAATGATGTCAGCTATCAAATCCAGAATGGAGAGACGGCAGTTCTCTCTACCCATTTCTGGAGTGAGCGTCCTCAGTCAGGGGTTGATGCAGAGGTGGCTTATTATACTGTCAGTGACAACCTGACCCTCGGTGTTGACTATCAGGTTGTGGATGACAATGGCAATGCCTTGACAGCTGAGAGCAACGGTGGATATAAGGTGATCTGGAAAGACTGCACCAAGGGAGACAAGGACATCAATATCAAGGCCCTGAGTTCCAAGAAAGGTAAGGTCATTGTACAGACTTGGGATCCAGCCCGTACGGGCGACGATGCCATCGCTTTCGAGAATACTTACATCATCAAGACCGCTCAGTATTCTGTGCGTGCTTTCACAGAGAACTACAAGCAGACTGTTAATATTAACTAGAAAGAATGAGAAAGAATATAATTGCAATGTGTGCCCTGTTGCTAACTGCAACGGGCGCACAAGCTCAGTCGGTGCTCGATGCCAACCATCTGGCATACGTCAAGCAGCATCTTGCGGATCCTACTTATAGCCAGGCTCTGCAAGCCTTGGAAAAGCAAGCGGGACACGACTTGTCCATGAAACCTCTATCTGTGATGAGCAAGGATTATATTCCTTCTAGCGGCTCAAAGCATGATTATGTGAGCTTGGCTCGTTATGCTTGGCCAGACAAGTCTAAGCCTAATGGCCTCCCATATACCATGCGAGATGGCGTGTCCAACCCAGAATTGAACAAGTTTGACCGCAACAAGCTTTCTGCCATGGCAAATGCTGTCTATCGTCTTTCACTAGCTTATTACTTCACTGGTGAGGAGAGATATGCCAAGAAAGCCACTGAGTTGATTCATGTGTGGTTCCTGGACAAGGGGACGAAGATGAACCCTAACTTGAGGTATGCGCAACATATTCCTGGTGCTTATGACGGAAGATGCTATGGGGTGATAGATGCCTACTCTTTTGTGGAGATGTTGGATGGTGTGCAACTCCTTGAGAAGTCCAGGTCTTTCACAGCCAAGGACTCCAAGCAGTTGAAGGCTTGGTTCTCCCAGTTGCTGAAGTGGTTGCTGACTCATCCACAGGCCATTGAGGAAAGCAACCAGAAAAACAACCATGCCACGGCATACGATGTGCAGGTGGCGGCTTATGCCCTTTATACAGGCAACAAGAAGGTCTTTGAAGATGTACTCGAGAAATTCCCAGCTCGCCGCATTGCGACACAGATCGAACCTGATGGAAAGCAGCCATACGAGTTGCGCCGCACCTTGGCCTTTGGCTACTCACAGTACAACCTCAACCACATCATCGACTTCATGCTGATGGTGAAGCACCAGGGCAAGGACATTCATCCTTACTGTGTCATTGGCAACCATAGCTTCTTCAAGGCAATGGACTTTATGGCTCCCTATATGGGCAAAAGCGTGAAGGAATGGCCATATCAGCAGATCAGCGGCTGGCAAGGCAAGCAACAGGAGATGGCTAATGACTTCTATCGTGCTTATACGCTCGACGAGTCGCACAAGGACTACCTGGCATTGTATCGTCAAAACAAGATACGTGATTGGAGCGACCTGTTTGTGTTGTTGTATGAGAAACCTACCAAGATAGACAATGCGATGGCTCGTGCCGATGAGCAATTGAGATATGCCTTGGCATGTACGGCTGAAGCTCGAAAGACTGCCAAGGGGGATAGGGTCTCTCCTCGTAGTATAGACAAGGACGGCAAGCTGGTGCTGGTTGGACCTAAGGACTGGTGCTCTGGTTTCTTTGCAGGAAGCCTCTGGCAAATGTATCAATATAGCCATGAGCAGTTTTGGCGTGAGAATGCGGTGAGCAACACCTGGCCTATAGAGAGCGCCAAGTGGCATCGTGGCACCCATGACCTGGGATTCATGATAGGTGACTCCTTTGGCAAGGCTTACCAGCTGACAGGGGAACAGTCTTATCGCGACGTCATGTTGCAGGCGGCTCGCACCTTGATTACTCGTTATTCTCCAAAGGTGGGTTGCATTCGCTCCTGGGACCATAATGCCGACAAATGGAAGTATCCAGTCATCATTGACAATATGATGAACTTGGAGATGCTGTTTGAGGCCACCAAGTTGACGGGCGACTCAACCTTCTACAAGATTGCGGTTAGTCATGCCAATACGACGATGAAGCATCATTTCCGTGATGACTATTCCTCTTTCCATGTGGTGGATTACGACCCTCAGACCGGTGCGGTCCGTATGCGGGTCACTCATCAAGGCTATAGTGACGACTCTTATTGGAGCCGTGGTCAGGGATGGGCACTTTATGGTTACACCATGTGCTATCGCTATACCCACGACAAGCGTTACCTGGAGCAAGCGCAAGGGGTGGCAAAATTCCTCTTCTCCCTCAAGAACATGCCTGCGGATGGCATCTTCTATTGGGATATGAAAGATCCAGCCATTCCTAACACATCTCGTGATGCATCGGCTGCAGCATTGGTGGCTTCTGCGTTTTACGAACTGTGTGGATATGTGCCTGTCGGTGAAGGAAAGCAATATAAGGCCTTTGCAGACAAGATTGTCAATTCTCTCATCGACCACTACCAGGCCCCTGTGGGAAGCAACCAGGGCTTCTTGCTCTTGCATTCCACGGGGCATAAGCCAGCCAACAGTGAGATAGACGTGCCAATCAACTATGCAGACTACTTCTACTTGGAGGCTTTGCGCCGCAAGGCTCAGCTAGACCAGTAGGGGGAATGTATCATGAATAACTAACTTTCTATATATATATTAATGAAAATCAATAGATTTTTCACAACTATCCTCTTGACAACCATCGTTGAGGCTGGTGCATTCGCACAGAGTGCCATCAAGTCGCTCAACGATGGTTGGGTGTTTAGTGAGGACAATGTTCATTGGCAAAGTGTTGCTTTGCCACATACATGGAACACGGATGCTTATGTCACTCGTGATTATAAGCAGGGCAAGTATAGCTACAAGCGCAAGCTGATGTTGCCAATCCCAGGAAAGGAGACCCCAAACAAGCAAACAAACTCAATGCAAAAGCGCTACTTCCTGAAATTGGAAGCAGCCAGTAAAACATCTACGATCTATATAAATGGTAAGGAGGTGGGCAAGCACCGGGGCGGTTATACCGCCTCGGTCTTCGACCTGACCCCATTCTTAAGTGCAAATGATGCTGAAAACAAAGCTTGGGGTTCCAAGCGCGAGTATGAGCTGCTTATTACGGTCGATAATGCCGACATGCAGGTAGCTCCTATTTCTGCCGACTTTACTTTTATGGGTGGCATCTATCGTAATGTGAAGCTGATAACTACCCATGCCCAGCATTTCTCTATGACGGAGGATGGGGCTGATGGCGTGTTTGTCAGTACCAGCCATGTGTCGGCAGATCAGGCAGAGGTCGCCGTAAAGTGCAGGTTGCGCAATGATGCAGACCAAAGGAAGGATTGTTATGTCATCAATTCCCTATATGCCCCAGATGGGCGGCAAGTGGCTGTCGTCAAGAAGCGTGTCCGCCTTCAAGCTGGCCAGGCTTGTATGATGCAAGCAAGTTTTCCACAAGTCAAAAATCCTGTGCTTTGGTCTCCAGAGCAACCTCAGCTTTATCGTGTCAAGACGGAATTGGTGGATGCCCAACAAGACAAGTCGCAGTTGAAGAAACAAGTCGTCTTGGACAGCCAGGAGCACTACGTGGGTATGCGCTGGTGTGAGTTTGATGCCCAAAAAGGATTTTTCCTCAATGGCAAGCCTTATAAGCTCAACGGCATGTGCCGTCACCAAGACCAACGCCCATATGGTGTGGCTTTGGAGGATGATATGCACCGCAAGGACTTACGCATCTTGAAAGAGATGGGATGCAACTTCGTGCGCTTGGCTCACTATCCACAGGCTGAGGCTGTGTTGGAGATGTGCGACAAGCTGGGCTTGCTGGTCTGGGAGGAGATTCCTGTGGTCAATTATGTTCCAGATAATGAAGCTTTTGCTGACATCGCAGCCCAACAGTTGCGAGAGATGATCCGTCAGCATTACAACCATTCTTCCGTCATACTTTGGGGATATATGAATGAAATCTTGTTGAAAGCACGCAATGAGTATCCTAAGCAAGAAGATTTTAACAAGGAGATAGGACGTATCCAGGCTTTGGCAGGAAGGTTGGAGAAAATCGTACATGAGGAAGATCCTACCCGCCATTCAGTCATGGCACTTCATGGTAGCAATGATTATAACAAGTATCACATTGCAGACTTTTCGCAAGTCTTGGGATGGAATTTGTATCAAGGATGGTATGGTGGCGACTTGACAGGTTTTGAACGTTATCTCGCCGACCAGCAGAATAATCATCCCGACCATCCTGTCATCGTCAGTGAATGGGGAGCTGGAAGCGACCTTCGCTTGCATACCGACCAGGGAAAGCCATTTGACTTCTCCTGTGAATATCAGCAGAAGTACATCGAGCATTACTTGCCAGTCATCAGCGATACACCTTATATATTAGGTGGCAGCTATTGGAACTTCATCGATTTCTCTTCAG
>CAVKNU010000098.1:0-9273 GCA_963657465.1 Lachnospiraceae bacterium | reverse complement strand
TCGCCACGAATCATGCCTTTCTCTTGCAGGTCGTTGAGCATGGCGATGGTGGAGTTCCAGAAGCCCTTCATATTATAGAGGATAACCATCTTGTGATGATAGCCGATGGTATGGCTGGCGGCGACAGTAAAGATTTCGTCGAGGCTACCGATGCCACCAGGCAGGGAGATGATGATGTCGCTTTGGGCTAGCATCAGGTCCTTGCGGTCGGAGAGGTTGTCGCAAGGTATCTCCACGTCAAGGTCGCGGAAGGTCTTGCCTCCCTTCTCCACGAGCGTAGGCACTACGCCTATCGTGCGACCACCATTCGCCTTCACCGCCTTGCCGATGCAATCCATCAAACCGATGTTGCATCCACCGAAAACTAAGTCGTGACCATTCTCTGCCATCCACTTGCCCAACTCCTCCGTCATTGTGAAGAAGTCAGGGTCTATATTTCTGTTTGCCGAACAAAATACTGCTATTTTCATTGTTGTCTTTTCTCCTATGTTTTTAATGTTTACTTCTGTAGTTTGATGGTTTCCCTCATCATGAGAGCTTTTCCACCATACTTTTTGCAAAGGTAGACAAAAATATCGAAATACATTTCATCTATTGCAGATATTTTCTTAATTTTGCAAACGAAACAACTAATCTCTAACGCAATGAAACAGAAAATAATGATGGTGCTCGCTTTGCTGCTACAGGTTTGTATGTTGCAAGCGCAGACAACCAAGGCGTCCTCCAAGCCGAAGCTCCAGACACGTGAGAACTATGAGTTTGATTTCGACTTGCCTCGCTATGTGGAGGACTTGAAAAAGGAACTGACCTATCCGATGGCTTGGGACAAGAGCCCTATCAAGAACTTTTCCCAATGGAAGAAGGCGGCTCGCCAGAAGGTTTTCCAATGTATGATGACCCCTCCGAAGAAGGCTGCATCGTGGGATATGGAGGTACTTGCCGAAGAGCAAAGGGATGGCTACATCGCGCAGAAAATCGCATTCAACGTGAATGCCTATTCTCGCATTACCGCTTATCTCTTGATACCGGATGCTTACTTTACGCAGGCATCTAACGAAAAAGGAAAGACTTCGTTAGGAAAATTCCCAACGGTGAATCTCCTTCACGACCATGGCGCCCACCTCTTCATCGGAAAGGAGAAGATGATTCGTCCATTCTTCTCTGCTTCAGAGAGTGATACTCCGAAGAAGCAAGCCTTGAACCAAGAGATTTTGGCTGATGCCGATGACTGGGCTGCTCGTCTCTACGATGGGCAGTATGTGGGCGATTACTTGGCGAAGCATGGCTATGTGGTCTTCTCTATGGATGCTCCGATGTGGGGTGAGCGTGGACGCAAGGAGGGTGTGGACAGAAGCAAGTACGACATCATCGCTGGCAATATGATGATGTTGGGACGTGACCTCTCTGCCTTTATGACCTACGATGACATCGCCAGCACCGACTTCTTGGCATCCTTGCCAATGGTAGATAAGAATCGTATCGGAACGATGGGGTGCTCGATGGGAGCTTATCGTGCCTGGATGCTTTCGGCGTTGAGCGATAGAATCAAGGTGGGGGCTTCCATCTGTTGGATGGTGACCACTGATGTGCAGATGTCTTCTGCCGACAAGAAGCGTGAGTATGGTGGTTTTGCCAACTGCATCCCTGCACTCAGGCAGTATCTCGACTATCCTCATATCGCCTCGCTTGCTTGTCCGAAGCCAATGCTCTTCATCAATGGCACTCAGGATCATCTCTTTCCTGTGCGAGGTGTAAAGGATGCCTTTGCCCAGATGCATGATGTTTGGAAGAGCCAGAAGGCTGACTCCAAGCTCGATACCGAGTTATGGGATATTCCGCATTCTTGCGGAAAGAAAGTGCAGGAGAAAACTCTTCAGTTCTTTGATAAGTATCTGAAGTAAAAACATGATAAGAGCGGAAAGCAAACGAGGTTAACAGTGGTAACAGTTAACAGTTTGTTTTCCGCTCTTTTCTTTGTATTCTCTTCCTTTTTGTTTATATATCAAAGTCTTTACCAAAGTTCAGTTGGTGGCATGTCCTTGTCTCTGCATTTTTGGAAATGATAGTCGGTGATGAACTGGATGTTGTCTTGTGTCAGTTTGTGGCTATCTTCCCAATCTTGGCGAGTGTCTCCTGGCGTTTCTAATGCAGCATCTTTCAAGGCACCAATGTCTATTAGGCGGCAAACCATCTCGTATGGTAGGCTACTGGCATTGGTAATGATGTCGAACGCTCTCTTCTCTGCCACGTCTTTGTTGTAAAAAACATTGTTTGGCATGGCAAGCAAATCGGCAACTCCAAAGTATGGAACTATGCCGATGTAAGGTGTGCCGATGACGATAACTCCCAGTTTGTTGGCAAATTGGGGAGGTGTCATTATCTTAAGTTTAATGCCAAGCTCTTTTGCGAAGAAATTTTCCATGGTCTTGCCATTTGAGGCTACGATTATAGGATTGTCAGCTATTCCTTTTAGGGCATTCTTCAGGATGTTGTAATTGGCGATGGATTGCTTGTGGTTACGCAAATTGCGTTCTTCTAGAACCAAGTTTAGCATTTTCTCCAAGTCACTCTTGCTTTTTATATCAGGGGTCATACAGTTTCCTATAGTAATCCAATGCTCCCCAAATTTGATGAATGTCGTTATATGCATAGCTTTTTTCTTCTGAAAAGAGGCTATTAGTTGGGCTGGTAAAGTTTCTTTTATAAGCGTAACATCTTTTGCGTTATCATCTACGAGATTCTTGATGACAAACAAGTCTTTCTTTTCTTTTTTTACTTCGAAGACACCTGTTTGTATCTCAACTTCTGCCCATACTTGACATTTGGGATGTTTCTTGCAGATCATCTTAAACCATTCCAAGGTTGTTAGGGACAGTAAGTTGTATCTTCCTTCTACGATGGAGTCTATGCAAGCCGATATTGTCTTCATTTGGAAGTCCTCAATGTCATTATAGCTTTCAGAACCTTCTTCCATAGAAGCGGTTATTTGTTCTCTTACTCTGTCAAGGTTGCCGATATTGAAGAAGCAGTAGTTGTGAAACCAAATGAGGAGTCCTCTGTATTGGTCAAAGTCTGTGTCAACGCAATCTTCGTTGCAGATGATATTGTGGAATCGCTCATTCTCAGGTGCGGTCTCGTATTCTTTTTCTAACAATGCGAATATCTCGTGGGCAACAAAGTTGAGTCTTCCGAATATTGGGTAGAGTACTTGGGTGTCCATAATTCTGTACTGTGCGTGGTGCCATAACAGAAATTTGATGTCAGCCTCATTGATTTCGTCGGAATAATATTCGGTGCTTTCGTCGGTGTAGAAAGGGATGTATTTGCCATATCGTCTCTTGCATTCCTCTGTGAAAGTCTCCCAAATTTTAGTTTGAGAAATCACGTCCTCGAAATATGCAGTGATGCAAAGGGCGAGATGTTTTACCTCGTCTTTTTTGTCGAAATATTTGTCGTAGCCAGAAGATATGATGATTTCATATATCTGATTGGCAAGGCTTGTATAGTACTGGTCTGTCATATCAGCCACATCGTATGGCTGAAGCTGTATCCAGTCTTTTGGAAATATCACTTTTTTCATTGTTGTTTGATGCTTTGATTTGTAATGATGTTGCAAAGGTAAGCAATTTATGGTAGGAAAACGAATAAAGTCTAAAAAATGTCCGTTCTTGCTGGCTTTTATTAGTTTTTGTTGTATCTTTGTGCCATATTTGAAACGAACAGCTATGGCAAAGAAAGAGAAAATAAATAAAACGGACATTGTGAATGTCTTGGAACATCTGTCTGAGCAAGAACTCCGTGTCTTCGTCAAGAAGCAGTTGGCGAAGAATGGTGACTTGAAAGCAGCTTTTACGAAGGAATTCCAAAAGTATTTCATCAAGAAAGCATCAGCTGATACGTATATCGGTCAAGTGATAGATGCTTTTATAGAGGCGGACGAGGATTATGGTTACATCACATTCAAGAATGCAGCTCATTTGTCTTCGGAAATCTATGAGGTAATGGAGGCAGCGCAAGCATTTCGTAGAAATCAGAATTATGAAGCAGACATAGATATTTGCTTTACGGTTTTGGAAAATGGTATTGAGGCTGTAAATCATAATGATGATAGTTATGGTTATCTCGGAGACATCATGGACAGCGCATTTGAGGAGCTAGATGCGTTGGTCAAATGCTCATTAGATGAGGATAGTCGCCTTTCTTTCTTCGATTATTGTTGTGAGTATATTGAGGATGAAACTTTCGATGGTTGGGATTGGCATTGCAAGCTTTATCGTTATCTTGTAGCTTTGGCAAGGGATGAGGAAGAATATGAGCAGGTATCGGCTATGCTCGACAAGGATAAGAATCTTCAGAAAGATGGATTCTTGCGTTCTTCTATGATGAAAATCAAATGTGACTTGCTGCATAAGTGGAAAGGGGAGAGTGCCGTCCGTGAGTTTGAAAGTTCTAACTTGAATTTCAGGGAGTTTAGGGAGAAGGCGATACAAGAGGCAATGGACAAACGGGATTTCCAACAGGCATATCATTTGGCTTTGGATGGCATCAAGCAAGATGAGGCTTCTGGTACTGTTGTATGGCGAGCTTGGTTGCTGAGGGTAGCACAGGCGGAGAATAGCAAGGAGCAAATCGTGAAATATGCCACGGTATTGTTCTTTTGCGATAGCAACTTCAGTAAGTGCTATGATATTCTGAAAGAGAATGTATCCGATGGAGAATGGGATGCGTTTGTTCAGAATCTAACAGAGCAGGCGGAAACGGATGATAAAGGCGAGCTGTACGCTTTTCTTTGTGTAAAGGAACAATGGATAGACAAACTTTTCGCTTATGTCAAGAAAGGCAACCATATCCGTGATTTTGTCAAGTATGAACCTCAGTTACGAGCCACTTATGCCGATGCCTATATCGAACGTTATATTATGCATGTATATTGGATTATGGAGCATGCTCATGAGCGCAATCGTGCAACTTATCAAGAGATGTGTGGATACCTGAAGGATGTATGTAAATTTGGTGGAACAGAGCGAGCCAAAGAAGTTGCAGCCGATTTGCGTGCTAAGTATAAGCGTTATCGTGCCTTGATGGAAGAATTGGGGAATGTAGGATTGTGATAGGCGTATTGTTCTAAAAAGCCATTTGTTGGTAGTGTGGTAAATAATAAGAGCGGAAAGCAACGTGGTTAACAGTGGTAACAGTTAACAGTTTGTTTTCCGCTCTTTTCTTATGCTTGTTTCTACGAACAGCTTTTACTGAAAAACTATTCTCGGAAAATCCCTTTACCAAAGCTCCTTTGGCGAAAGGTCCTTGTCCTTTCTGCCCATCAGATAGTAATCTGCCAAGAACTGGAGGTTGGCTTGTGTCACCTTCAAGCCCTCTTCCTTCACATATTTGCTGGTGAAAATGTTGGCATCAGGAATCATACCGTTCTCTATCAGCTTGCAGACAATCTCGTAAGGGAATGGACGACCATTGCCGGAGATGATGTTGAAGCAATCCAACTCTGCGTGCTCCGCATTGTAATATGGATTCTCTGGTGAGGCGATGCAATGCGCCATGCCAAAGCTGATATTGATGCCTGTGTAAGGACTGCCACATACGATGATGCCCTTCTCGTATCTCTGAGGGAACTTGATGTTTGGAGTAAGTTCAAAACCGATGTCCTTCAAGAACTCTTTCAAGGTCTTGACATCCTCCAGGAATACGAACTTGTCGCCATATCCCTTCTCCTTGAGCAGGTTGTAGTCGTGGATGGCCTTCTCGTGGTCTATCTTTGGCTCAGCCTCGGTAAGCATCTTTTGAAAATCCTCGTCTTCCCAGAACGTGTGGGTGTCTTGCTGCTCGCAAATGTTGCAGAGCCATTCTGCCGATGTAAGGGCGAGGAGATTGTTGCGAGTGCTGATGGTCATTTCCATTTGGATGGAATAAGCCACTGGTTCGGTGAGACCCTGTGGCGAGTTCGCCAACTGCTGTAAGGCGAATTGCAGGCGATTCTTGTTGCCCACGTTGAAGTAGCAGCCATAATGGAACCATGCCAAGACATCTCTGCGATACACCTCCTGGAAGTCTTTCTCGGTAGGCTTCTTCTCGTCAGCATCTTCCTGTTCCTGCTCAGGAATCTCAAAGGTTGGCTTCTCGCAGAGGAACTCGTGGAGTCGCTCGTTCTCTGGTGCTGTCTCATATTCTCTGTCGAGAATCTTATAGGCGAGTTTTGCCGCCAGTTCCATCGTTCCGAAGAGGAAAGGCACCGCCTCCTGTATGTAGGAGCTTTGCTGATAATGATGCCAGCAGAGGAACTTCACGTCAGCGAAGTTAATTTCTTCTGGGTCGTAATCAGGCACATCGTCGTTGATGGCGTTCTGGAAAAACTCCTTCTCCTTCTCGTAGAAAGGGATGTATACGCCATATCGCTTCTTGCATTCGGCAGTAAAAGTCTTCCAAATGCCCGTGCCCGAAATCACATCCTCAAAGTATCCTGCGATGCTGAGGGCAAGCTGCTTGGCATCCTCTACGTTCTTAAACTGGTGGGTGAAGCATGCCTCGTCGAGGGCATGGTATATCTCGTTGGCCAATTCTGTGTAGTATTGGTCTACTGCGTCTGGTTTTCCGTATGGATGCATAGCCATCCATTCCTGGGTGAAAATTACCTTTTTCATATCTTTCGATTGTTTGTTATTCGAGGTTATAAGCGATGTTCGTTGTGATGCGATTGTCGTTATTACTCGGTTTGTTGTTATTGTTTCTTTGCTGTTTTCGATGTCAATGACAACCGAATTAACTGCAAAGATAATGATTTCTTGGCAAAAATGCAAAAAAATATAGCTTTTCCTTTGTTATAATTAGAATAATTTGTATTTTTGCAATGTCTATAAGCATATTCTACTGTAGAAAAATGTAGAAAAATGCTTTGACACTACTTTTGGAAAGCGTCATAGATGCTTGTTTTTGATGAATTGGAACCTAGGAAATTTCATTGCTAGTCAAGAACAATGTTGATATGCCGTGCTAGGATAGATTGTATCTATATCCGGAGTGTGCAGGGGGGATTCCCTCAAGCACACTTTTGGATAGTTGATTATATCCTTGCGTGGGTATCTATCAAGTTGTTTACTAGCAAGGGTTATCCTAGGACCTCAATTCAAAACAGCTTGTATGGATGCCCACGTTTTTCTTAGGTGGTCTTCAAAAAGTATAAATGGTGGTCTTAGCTGGGTGTCATTTGACCTATAATTCTTTATAAACATGAAGAACAAATTGTTTTATTTCTTAGCAGCATTAATGATGCTATCTTTTTCGGCATGCTCTAGCGATGACCCTTTAGTGCCAAGTATTACAGTTCCAACTGGTACGGAGAACTATTTTGGCAAGAACATTGATTTTGATACTTCGTCAGGAGAGAAGAGTATCACCTTCAATGCTAATATGGATTGGAAAATTGAGATTCCTCAAAATATAGAATGGTGTAAAGTTTCACCACAAAGTGGTAGTGCAGGAACTCAGAACGTGAAAATTAGTGTATCTGATAATGACACTTATGATGACCGTAGTGCAGTTTTGCGTTTTTCTGTTGGTGATTCTGTAAAGACAATCATTGTTAATCAAAAGCAGTTGGATGCGCTGACTTTAACAGCGGACAAGTTTGAAGTGCCTCAGGAAGGCGGAACCATAGATGTTGAGGTAAAATCCAATATAGATTTTTCCTATTCTATTCCTGAGGAATTCAAGTCTTGGATTCATGCAGCTTCTTCTCGTGGCGGAACAAGAGCGCTGACTTCTCGTCATCTGACATTTACTGTTGATGCAAGTGAAGAGTATGAGAAACGAGAGGGACAGATTGTCATCAAGGGTAACAATAAGGAAGAAGTCATTAATGTCTATCAAGGTGGTGGAGGTATTCTTACTTTAACTCCAAATGACATCTCTGTGGGCAGCGAAGGCGGAACTGCAGAAATCGTTGTCAATAGTAATTTTGACTTTGATATAGATATGCCTAATGTGGATTGGCTTAAAAGAGTGGATGCCTCTATGACAAGAGCAATCTCCTCTCATGTTGTAAAGTTCAATGTGGCAGAGAATAAAGGTTACGATGATAGAAGTGCTATTATTAAAATATTCGATAAAAATAGCAGCTTAACAGAGCAAGTGAAAATCACTCAGTCACAGCTTAATGCAATCATTGTAGATGGAGAGAAGAGTTACTCTTTTGATGAAACTGGTGGAAACTTTACTGTTTCTTTGAATTCTAATGTAAAGTATGAAATTTCTATTGATGGAGATTGGATTACTGAGTCTGCTGCACCAGCACGGAGTAGAGCTTTGAGTAAGTCTAGCCATACTTTTAATGTCGAGAAGTTATTGGACAATACGGAACGTACTGGTACAGTAACATTCAAGAATGAAGCTACAAACACAAAAGAAGTGGTAACTGTCATTCAGAAGCCAAGTTTGTATTTTGCAACTTCTACAATGGATTTGGAAGAGGGAGGTTCGGAAAAATTGAAATATACGAATAATTTGGAAGATAAAAAAGTTACGTTTAAAAGTTCGAACACTGATGTGGCAACTATTGGTGAAGATGGAATCCTAAAAGCAATATCTAGAGGAAAAACTACAATTTCTGTTACTTCTGCCGATGGTAAACATACTGATAAGTGTGTGGTCACAGTGAAAAACATTGTTGATTATCTTGATTGCTCTTGCTTAGGTGGATCAGTGGTATCTATTAATGGCTTGCTTCAATATGGAAGCCAATTGAGGTGGATGTTGGTAAATAAAAGTAATTCTGAGATTACCTTCAAATCTATGCAATTGGTGGATGGTGTAACAGGAAAGGCTGGTAATGAAATGGAAGTGAATGGCAAACTTCCTGCAGGACAGGGCGTAAGTTATAATGTTACAATTGGTTTGTTGGGTATTCATACACCTGTAACTTGTAGATTTAAGATAGAATATAATGGCAAGGAATATACAGTAGATGCTGTTTATGAGGGCTAAAATTTAAAAGAGGGGTGTGTCGTAGTCATGCGACATACCTCTTGTGATGATGTGTGTTTGACATTAGATTTTTGCGCAAATATGTATTTTTCTGTTGTAAAAGTGGCATTTGTTGGGGAAATGGTGAAAAGTTCTTCAAGTAAATTGCTGAATTTGCATTAAAAAGTTGTAAATTTGCACCCGAATTTAGGCAATCTTAATAAAAGCGTATGATTGCCGCAAACGTTTCGGAAGGATTTTGCACCCTAATTCATGGCTGGGAGGGTGAATTCGGCCTTCCTG
>CAVKNU010000097.1:0-9355 GCA_963657465.1 Lachnospiraceae bacterium | reverse complement strand
GAGAAGAGAATGTCTTCGACCATTTTCCGAGATGAAATAGGTTGACATGGTGCTGGCGCTGAGTTCCCCACTGTTGGCTGTTGGCATCGAAATGCTTCTTCTCGCTCTGGGGATAGATGTAGTATTGCTGTTGCTCTTCGCTTCTGCCTCCGCTTATCCATTGTGCCTCCCATTGTGCTCCTATCTCATGCTGCTTGTTGATGAGCCAGTCTAGGTTTAGCTCTGTGGCATTGACGTATGTCTTATTTTTGCCATGTCGGTCAGTTCCGAAGATGTAGTCTCCGTCCTGTGTGCGAATGAGTGCCTCCTGTGGCTGATGGACATTATAGCGATAATCTTGGTAGCTATACGTTCCTGTAACGGATAATGACTTGCCTATCCATCCAAGTGTGATGTCCTCTTTGGTGGTGTTCACTTCGCTCAGCTGGTCGTAGGCTTGCAACTTACCAAAGATTCCTTCGTCTCTTCTTCGCATCACGATTCGCAAAACCGCTCCTGTTGTGGCATCATATTGGGCACCAGGAGAGGTAATCACCTCAATGTCTTCTATCTGCTTGACATCGAGGTGGGATAATTCTGCTGAAGTGGCTTTCTTGTCGTTGATATAGATGGTTGGTGCGCCCAGTCCGCTGACTACAAACGAACCGTCTGAGTCTTGCTTCATGCCTGGGAGATGTTTTAATACATCATTCAGGGTTGGCTCCTTGGCAAGGGGAGTGTTGCGGATGTGAGCAATGAGAGCTCCTTCTTTCATCTTGTACATTGGGCGATGACCCACTACTGTTACGGCTTGGATAGAGTCCTGCCAATTGATTTTTACAGAATCCTTTGTCTGAGCCATAGTCGATGTCGCAGAGGTAAGCATCGCTATCAATAGAGTCTTTTTCTTCATCATATTTATTGCTTTGTTTGTTTTCGTCTGCAAAGGAACTGCTTTTTACTTACAAAATGGCAAATAATCATTACTGAAACATTACGCTGGCGAAATAATCTGCCTCCACCTATTTATATATGAAAGATTCTCAGTATCTTTGCAGCGTCAAAGAATGAAATGATTCTTATCACAAAGCAGAAAGGAAACAATGAACAAAAGAATAAAAAACGTATGGATGCTTGCCATCCTTTCCTCATTCATGCTGATTTTGTTGCAGGGCTACTGGCTCTACAACAGCATCAGTTTTTCGATGGGCGAGATAGAGAAGGACAACCGAGATAAGGCAGAGGCTACTGTGGCAGCTTACCTCACTCGTGTGGGCAATGATGTGAGAAGAAAGCCCCACATCGGCTATGTGGTTTCCGCCCGATTCAGTGACTATTCTTGGGGCTACATCACCACCGTTTGCTCACCAACCAACGCAGATACCATAGTTGGAGGATTCGTAAAACGAAAGCCAGCCTTCCGCAACGTCATTGAGCATCGAGACACCTTCGACCTCCGAGAGATAGATAGCAATCACTCCTGCGATTGCCTGAATACTTATATCACTTACCAAATGATAAAATATAGTCCTGCTCATTTCGCTCAGTACATGAGCAAGGCTTTGGGAGAGGATTTCGTGGGGGCAAAGATGAAGGCGCGTCCTCATCGCTTTTGGATAGCGACGATAAGAAAATCTGCCTCATTATTTCATCATGAGATGATGGTTGAGGTTCCTTTCAATCCCATCATGAGGCAATCTATGGAAATCAAAATGAAGGTTAAGATGCAGCCGATATTGCAGGGGATGATTTGGCAAATCATTGGCAGCCTCTTGGTTACTGTGCTGTTACTGCTCAGTTTCGCTTATCTGATGAAGGTGATGCTCTTGCAAAAGAGGGTAGATAAGATGCGCAGCGACTTTGTGCATACGATGATTCATGAGCTAAAGCGCCCTGTACAGACTTTGAAGATGTGCGTGTCGGTATTCTCAGGATTCTCCGAGAAAGATGCTCGGAAGGTGGATGCGGAAGAAAGCAGGATGATAATGGATACGGTGCGTGAAGAGAGTGATAACTTGACCGCTTATCTCAGCAAACTGCGTGAGGTGATTCGTGCCGAAGAGCATATTCCGTTGCGTCTTTCTTCTTTTGATATTCACGCAGAATTGTCCCGTCTTGCTACTTTCTATCAGAAGGACAAAACGAAGGAAGTGAACATATCGCTCGATTATCAACGTTCTTCAGATAGGA
Source organism: Lachnospiraceae bacterium (assembly GCA_963657465.1). Classification (GTDB taxonomy): domain Bacteria; phylum Bacteroidota; class Bacteroidia; order Bacteroidales; family Bacteroidaceae; genus Prevotella. The sequence goes on along the minus strand of CAVKNU010000097.1, from coordinate 7,186 downwards.
TGATGGGCGATAAGGAACAGCTCGTCAATGTGGTGAGTAATCTCTTGGAGAACTCCGTGAAATATTCTGGCGACATCGTGAATATTTCCATCACATGCAAGGATACACCGAATGGAGAGGTTTCTATCAGTGTATCTGATAATGGCATTGGTATCTCTGAGGAAGAACTCTCACGAGTTTGGCAAAAGTTCTATCGTAGCCAATCATGCTCTGAAATGCAACAACCTGGTATTGGGCTTGGTCTGAGCTTTGTGGATATGATAGTGAAAGCGCATGGCGGAACTAAGCGAATTGATAGTGAGGTAGATAAAGGAACAAAGATAACGATTAATATACCGCAATGAATAAGACAATCAAAATACTCTTTGCTGATGATGACTTGAAGTACTCCATGTTGCTGAAAAGGTTTCTGGAGCAACATGGATACGAAGTAATCTATGCAGGCAATGGGAAAAAGGCATGGGAGCAGTATCCAGAAGTAAAGCCAGACCTCGTGCTTCTCGACATCAATATGCCTGAGATGGATGGTTACGAGGTGGCGGAACATATTCGTGCTATCGACCCAAAAGTGCTGATATTTTTCTTGACCGACCGCACGGAGAAGACCGACCGTTTGAAAGGCTTTTCCCTCAAGGCAAATGATTACCTAGCCAAACCTTTCTATCCCGAAGAACTCTTGGCAAGGATAGAGGAACGTTTCGCCATCAATAGGACAGAGACGATAGAGGAGGAAGTATATCATTTCGGTGAGACCACATTCAACTATGGCAACAACGAACTTCGCACTCGTGCCTCCCGTGTCTTGATTACCAGTCGTCAAGCCGACATTCTTCGCTTGTTGGCTAAGAATATCGGCAATGTGGTGAGCAAGGAGATGATACAAGAGACAGTTTGGGGCACGGTATCTTATGCCAACTCCTTGGCGGTAAATGTGCAGATGACCTATCTTCGCCATGCCTTGCAGCATGATGCAACGGTAAAGATAGAATCGCTGAAGAAAAAAGGGTATCTATTGAGGCAAATGCAAAGTTAAGCCACAGTTGCCAATGCTGCCTCTCTCTTCACTCTTTTCCAATTATACCTGAGTTCGGGATAAAAAAAGTATTAAAAAGTTGGTAATATTTTGAAGCAGAAAATGGAGGAAAATTGCTCTTGCTTCCGTGGCAGTTATCCAAGATTTTTGGAGAACTGAGCATTTGTTCAATTCTCCGCTCTCCAAAATCTCGTTGATGTAATCATATTATATCTCTGTAAGGAGTTTTTAGTTCACTTCCCATCCGTCAATCGTCCCTGTCTTCGAGGAAAAATTACAGCCTATGAGGTGTATATGCTTTTTGCTTGCCTCATACTCCCGGGCATACCCCATGGCCTTGATTTGCCCGATGGCGGCATCGGCTGATCCGTCGAGCTTGAACTCGAAGATGTAGACATCGTTGGAAGTCTCCACGATGCAGTCCACTCTGCCCTCGCTCTGCTCCTTCTCTATGAAAAGGGTGTAGGAGCTTTTATTACTTGTACCACCCAAGCATCGGGGGCCTCCTTCGGTTGGAGGTAGCTGGCTGTAATCATGGTGACGAAGCCACGGCGCACCTCATCGTTGGGGAAGTCCAAGAGGTAGGAGTTGGTCAGCCGGTCGAATTTCTTGATGGTGAGATAGCCGCTCTGGTATATCATGGGGAGGGGAGCTTCTGTGTCTGCCTTGTAGTCCACAAACTGACTGGTGGGGTAATACTTGCCCACCAGTTCGTTCAGGTTCTCGTTGCAATGAGCCAAGAGACGCACGAGATAAGTGGGAGAACCAGTCTTGAACCAATAGTCGTCTATCCACATCTCGTTGAAGGCACGGAGTACGCTGAATGGATTGTACACTCCTATCAGGCGGCGGCTGAAATGGTAGCCGTTGAACTGCCGCTTGAGTTTGGCTTTCATCTCCTCTTCCGTAAATTCATATTCCGCAGCCATCTCCTTGATTTGCTCCTTGAAGACGGTGTGGAGTTCCTCCTCGGTGACGCCGAGCAGGGTGTCGTAACGGGCGGAGAGACTAATGTCGTCGGGCTGGTTGAATCCGCTGAACACGCTCACCTGCGAGAATTTGGTCACTCCCGTAAGCAGGACGAACTGCAGATGCTCGTCGGCAGCCTTGAACACGGAGTAGAAGCTCTTCAATATGTTCCTATTGTAGTCTTCCAGAGTGATTCTTTTCTCATGGACTGTAATGTACATATCCAAGTCCAAAACGTCCAGTAAAGGTTTGTCGTACTCGTCCACTAAGACAACAGCCCTTTGACCGGTCTTTTCGTGGGCGGCTTTTAAAACCTCGCAAAACCGGCTTCCCAATGTACTTGCAAACTGAGGCTTCCCATATATCGCCTCTTGCGTCTCGACAAAATCCGTCAAGACATTCTCCAGCTCCCCTTCCTTCGGGAAGTCTTTGCCGTTGAAGTCGAGGTGAAACACGGGATATTCCTTCCATTCCGTCTCCAACTCTTCCATGGCAAGTCCCTTGAAAAGTTCCTTACGCCCCCGGAAATAGCATTCGAGGGTGGACACGAGCAACGACTTGCCAAACCGCCTCGGGCGGCTCAGAAAGTAAATGTTGCCATTATGCACCAAGTCGTATATCTGCTTGGTCTTGTCAATGTAGACGTAACCCTCATTGATGATTTTGTCGAAACTCTGTATGCCTATAGGATATTTCATGTTGCAAAATTACAAAAAATATCCATACACGCAAATGATTTCCAATAAAAATAGTGCTGGTGGTAGAAGATGGGAGAGTGATAATGCCTGGTCGGTTGATGGATGGTTTTCTCTTTGTGTACCTAAATTCTGCGATAGCTTTCTGCCAAATTCTGTATCAAAATGCAGCCAAACGCTGCATCAAATTACAGCCAAACGCTGCAAAAATCCTTAAAACATTTGGTCTTTTCAATCTATTATTGTATTTTTGCAGCGAAACAAATCAGATGTAGGCATGAAGGAATATAAGAAAAGAATAGCAGATAAACTGTTGGAATACAGACTCGAAGAAGTGGGAGCTGTGCTTATCGAAGGTCCGAAATGGTGTGGAAAGACCACTACGGCCGAACAGCAAGCCAAAAGTGTACTGTATATGGCTGACCCGGATAATCAGAAAAACTATCTGGAAATGGCAGACTTAAAGATAAAAATGCTCCTCAAGGGAGAGAATCCCCGATTGATAGATGAATGGCAGATTATCCCCCAAATATGGGATGCTATTAGGTTTGAGGTTGACCATCGGGGGGAGGAAGGACAATTCATCCTGACGGGGTCTGCCGTCCCGGCATCCACAGAAAGAATCCATCATTCGGGCACAGGACGGTTCGCATGGATTACGATGCGCCCCATGTCGCTATGGGAGTCGGGAGAGTCTACTGGCGAGGTGAGCATCAGCCAACTTTTCAAGGGCAATGCGGAAATAGAGGGCTACAACAAGCTCAAGATAGAGGACATAGCTTTCCTCGTATGCCGTGGTGGGTGGCCAAGTGCCACGACCAAGGGCAGGCGTGCCGCCTTGCGCCAAGCATACGACTACTATGATGCTGTTGTAAAAACAGACATTTCAAGGGTGGACGAGGTGACAAGAAACAGTGAGCGAACCAAACTCCTCTTGCGCTCTTATGCCCGTTCTCAAGGCGGGCAGGTGAGCATTGCTGCCATTAGGCAAGACATGATTGACAACGATGATGAAAGCCTGGGCGATAGAACGGTCATGAGCTACATCGGTGCCCTCAAGAAAATTTTCGTCATTGAGGATATGCCTGCCTGGAATCCCAACTTGCGCAGCAAGACTGCCATTCGCTCCACCGATACCCGATATTTCGTAGACCCTTCCATCGCTGTGGCTGCTTTGGGCTTGGGCCCCGACGACCTCATCAACGACCTGGAGACCTTCGGGCTGCTTTTCGAGACCATGTGCGTTCGTGACCTTCGTGTATATGCCGACGCCGTGGACGGAAACGTCTATCATTACCGTGACAAGAACGGCTTGGAGTGCGACGCTGTGCTGCATCTCCGCAATGGTTCCTACGGTCTCGTTGAAATCAAACTGGGCGGAGCGCAAGCCATCGAGAAAGGTGTTGCTACGCTCACCACCCTTGCCTCGAAGATAGATACCGCCAAGATGAAGACGCCAGCCTTTATGATGGTACTCACGGCTGTTGGCGACTATGCCTACCAACGCAAGGACGGAGTGTACGTCGTTCCGGTCGGGTGCTTGAAAGACTAAGCTCTACCATGGTGGGAAAGCCGTTCGGGATGATGCAGGAATACCGTCCCGTGCGGTTGTTGGCAGTTGCCGACAAGATGGATGGCAACTGCCAGCAACCTTTACGGCAATTGCCATCAACGTGGATGGCAATTGTCAACAACCTTGATGGCAACTGCCAAAGTATAAATAAACCTAAATCTTTGCACCATTATATACAGGTTCTCACATTATTATATATATTTGCATGAAGTTACGACGACGAGCGCAACCGACAACGAGAATTATCAGCTAAAAACAAAGACAACTATGGACTTGAAGTACGACATTTATACCATCAACAACGCTACGGGAAGTGGCGAGGTGAGGAACTATGTGAGAGTGGTGCAGCACGAGCCGATGAGCGCCCGCCAACTGCAGGAAAAGATACAGCAACGCTGCTCGCTCACCAAGGGCGATGTGGCTGCCGTGCTGTCTGAACTGCACGACATCTTCGTGGAGGAGTTCCGGATGGGCAACCGAGTCTATATCCCCGAGATCGGCTATTTCTCCATGTCTGCCAGTCTGGAGATGCCGGAAGACAAGCCCGACAAGAAGATTACGGGCAAGGAGGTGAGAATCAACGGTATCAACTTCCGTCCCGAGACCACTCTGCTGCAGGAGGTGCAGCGGGGCATCCACTTCGTGCGCTCTCGCTACAGCAGTCGGTCCACCCAATACACCGAAGAGGGACTGTTGGAAAAGATAAAGGAATACATCCGGGACAACCGCTATCTCACCAGCCGCGCCCTGCGCATCCACTTCGGACTGACGCAATACTCCGCCCAGAAATGGCTCCAGCATTTCTGCGAAAAGGACATACTGGTGAAGGATGGAACGCCCCGTTCACCCATCTATTTCCTGAAGTGATTTCTCCGGAATCCCATGTTCTTGGGCAGCAAAAGGGCATTAACCAATGCAGCTGTAGCTTGCGCCATACTTGGAGCAAGGTATGGCTAACACTCCATCCCGACAGAATACACCGATAGACTCCTGTATAAGGAGCAACAGGGTGAGGTCATAGAGAATCTGTTAGGCATCTGTAAGTAATCGGGCATCAGTCGGGTACCAGTCGGAAAGCAGAACATCGGCCTTTCGGTCCGAATGCGCTGACATTGCAGGAAAGAATCATGGAATTTTGCTCAGTACCTAAGTCTTTGCGGGAGATAGCCGACAGCAGAAGTATGTTGCAGTAAAAATTAATGAAATCAAACTAATATGAACATAGCAGACCAAATACGTTTGAAACTCCAATTGAAGGAGAACTCTGAAGTGGAATATAAATCAGCCGCGGGTGGTTTTCCTAAGACTGAATTTTGGCGTTCCTTCTCTGCCTTGGCCAACACCAACGGTGGAACGATTGTGCTGGGAGTGAAAGAGAAGAATCACCAATTCATACCAGACGGTCTTTCTGAAGAGCAGGTCGCAAAATACAGGAAACAGTTTTGGGATGACGCTCACAACAAGTCGTGCGTGAACATTCCGCTGTTGGTAGAGAGCGACATTGAAGAAATACAGACCGATGGAGGCCAGTATCTTCTAGCCTTCAGAATACCCCGTGCCCAGTACGACTTGCGCCCTGTGCACCTTACGCTTACTCCATTCGGACATACCTATAAGCGTAGGGATGAAGGCGATTACCTGTGTAGCGACGATGAAGTGAAGCAGATGTATTCGGATGCCAACAACATGAGGGCTTCTGCTGACTCCCGGATTTTACGAGGCTATTCTATCGATGATATTGACATGACGACTTTACATCAATACCGCCGTGCATACAATATCAAGCATGAGAACCACCCTTGGACAGAGGTTGGCGACAGACAGTTTCTGGAAAACATCGGTGCCTACCGTAAGGACCGAGCCACGTCGACCGAAGGGTTCACTGTTGCTGGGATGCTCATGTTTGGAAAGACAAACAGCATCACAGACCCGGAATGTTGCCAAGAGTTTTTCCCTGACTATCGGGAGCATTTGAGCGATGATCCACGGATGCGTTGGACAAACCGCATCTACCCTGACGGTACATGGGAAGCCAACATCTATCAGTTCTTCACTCGCGTCCTGCCATTATTGCAACATTCGTTGCCGGTACCGTTCAGCCTTGACGACAATCAAATAAGGAACAACACCACTACAGCTCATGTAGCCCTGCGCGAGGCTTTTGCCAACAGTCTGATTCATGCAGCATACACGGTAAGAGGCAACATTGTCATCGACAGATACTTCAACCGCATCGTGCTGTCCAATCCTGGTACTATGCTCGTCAGCATGGAAGAATACTATGAGGGTGGGCATAGCATCTGTAGAAATCCTGTCATCCAAAAGATGTTCGTCTTCTTGGGCATTGGCGAGAAAGGTGGCACTGGCGCCGATGTGATAGCAAAAGGGTGGAAAGACAATGGCTGGAGTGCACCCACGGTTGAGGAAAAGAATAATCCTGACAGAATTGAAACTTGCCTGTCTATAGTAAGTCGTGCCAGCATGGCTACGGAAACTACTACGGGAACTTCGGCTGGCACTACGGAAACTTTGCCGTATACTACGGAAACTCGATTAGATACTACGAAAACTTTGTCAAACGCTACGGAAACTATCGTTGACTTAATTCGTAAAAATCCGAAAATAACTGCCAAGGAGATTGCCTCTGTGTGTAGAATTACTGAAGATGGCGTTGCCTATCATATCAAAAAACTAAAACAGATAGGCAAAATCACACGCATTGGTGGCTCTCGGAATGGAGGCGAATGGAAAGTTGTTGAACGTAAAATCTAACGATATACGATAATGGAACCTATATCCCATTTCCATACACTCAAAGAGCCACTTGACCGCGAACGGAAGCTGCTCGGCGGACTGTCTTGCAGATACTACAATTCGCCTCAAATTACAGAAATGTGATGCTAAAAGTAAGGATTT
>CAVKNU010000096.1:0-9475 GCA_963657465.1 Lachnospiraceae bacterium | reverse complement strand
GCAGTACGATTACGAGGTCGTACCACTAGGCTCAGCAGCTCTGCTCACTACGCTCAGCAGACTTGCTGACTAGGCTCGGCAGAGCTGCTGAGCCTAGTCGGCACGCTCACGAAGATATGCTTTCGCACTCGTAATCCTATGCTTTTCGACCCGAGAACCTATGCTTTTGTACCTTAAAAGCTATTCACTTGCATCTGTAAAGCTATTCTTTAACACCTGTAGAGCTATTTATGACCTTCTCTACCATTACTTCCACATAGTTAGCATCCGTCTCAAACAGCACGTGGTTATCCGCAAACTCCTCTTTTGCTATCTTGTCCTTTGCCCAAAACTCCACTTGTTCCATAGGCGTATTGCTAACGATGAAGCTCGTCATGATGAGGTTCGGGTTAGCAATCTGCTCTGCCACTTCCGTTTGTAGATACTTGAAGAGCTGAATCTTTGGGTCATTCATACCTTTCTGGTTGCGGATGCCTTTCGGGTCGATGAACGTAAGGTATTGCTTCTCACCATCCAATATCCAGAGGATAAAGTCGGGATAGAAATTGTTTGCCTCAAAGAAGCCCATGCCCTTCTTGCTCTCGTTGCGAAGCAGATAGAGTTCCTTGCCAGCAAAGACATCATCCCGATGCAACTCATAATACTTACGTATCTCCTTCACGAAGTTTCTCTCACCTTCATTCAAGGCTACAGGTGATACCTTGAGCCATTTCTCGCCCGTCGTCTCATCCACGAACAATGGCTTGCGGTTACTATCTCGCTCCGCCAAATAGAGCAAAGGCTTGTAGAGATGGCTCTCGAAATCTAGTGCCTCAAACCAAGTACCATACAAAGGGAAGTCTTGATGAAGCGTTCCTTGCTCCAGCATAGCTTGCATCGTCTTCAATGGTGCGATGACCTCTTGTCTGTCATTCCTCACCTCTATCTCATACTGACTCGTATAAGCAAGATTATATTCCGTTACGGTCATTTCTCGGAGATGTTTTTGTTCCGCCCTAGCCTTAGCCTTCTTGTAGGCTTGGTCGATATAGCCACGGAGCAAACAGATGGTGATGTCCTGCCACATCGCCACGTTCTTGCCATAGTTCGTGAACGACAAGTCTGCCTCTGGGATGGCAAGCTCATACCACGTAGGATGAGCCATCAAGAACTTCAAGTCTTCCATCTTGATTTCCATATTGTACCATCCACGTTCGTTCTTTTGGCGTTGCAAAGCAAAATAAACTTCCGTCCAATCTATCAAGTCGAGATGTTCTGGGCGTAAATGATCTGTATGGATGGCAGCACCGATGGATGTCTCCACATTCTTGCTTCTCAATAAATCTACCTTCGGATATTTGTCCAACTTGACGCTGACCCTATCCATCAAGGTATTGTCGGCAGGTTCCACCACCGAACTTTTCTTGAAGTTATAGCCATCCATTACCCTTGGCATCTTCAAGCCTTTTGATTGCAGGTCGAAGTTAAGGATAGTGTTGATGGCTATCTTCTCATAATCTATCTCGTTGGTTGGCAAGCCCTCATCCTCCAAGTATGCCTTGAAGGCTTCCATATAGTCTGCTCGAACGCCAAAGATATTCAGCGTCTCGATGGTTGACAAGCCCCTTGGTATCCGTTCTTTCTGATAACAAGCATCAAGCATCTTGCTGCGCTTCAGGGAATAAGCATATCCTTTCAGTCGCACACCACGACCGAACAACTGGATAATCTCCGAGCCTTCACTTCTGCCCACGTTCATCAATCCCATCGCCGACACTCGCCAGCTGCTCCATCCCTCGGTAAACTTCTTGGAACCTATCAGGATATTGATGCTAGAGTCTTGCGAGTTGATGGTGGCAAAAAGGCTGGATGTGCCAAAAGCCTTGGTTTCGCAAAGAAAGCCCTTGTCTTGCAACAGCTTGACCAGTTCCTTGCCATCGCCCACATTGATGACGCCGAAGTAAGGGGCATTTCCTACACGAAGACCGATTTCCTCGTAACCGCCCTTTTGCAAGTCGATATGGAGCTTGGCACCTGCGATATTGGAGTGGAACAATTCTTGCAAGATGCCCACATAGATGTTGTCGGCAAACTTCTGCTTATCCTCTTCCACCAAATATCCATGCTTTAGTTCTTGGAAAGAACTGCCAAAGACAGAATAGCCATTCTTCGTTTTCAGCCCATCTTCCGAGCTAAGCAATCGACGGATATAATTGGTGAAAACCTTCCCGTCATTGTTTACAAAGTCTTGCAAGAACAAGAGAACCTGCGTTACATCAGATACATTGTTCTTGTTTTCTTTGCTCACCGCCTTCACACTGCTACCCACAAAGATACCCAAAGGTTTCTCTATATTGAAGATGTTATGGATACGTGCATCACTGCCATATATCTTGATTTGCTCATAGAGACAGAGCAAGTAAGCGGTGAGGTACATATTGAGCAACTCATCGTTGTTCCAATCGTCCATATTCATGATACGATAGTCCTTGCCATAGCCATCGGCATAGAAATAACGATAGGAATAATCGAAGAGCGTTGCCTTGCCATACTGATTGAACATTTCCTTGCGGTCCTTGGCATTACTCTTGGCAGACATGGCTTGACCGAAGGTAGCAGAGTATTCGAAGGAAAAGCCTTCCTCGGTCAACTTTTGGCGATACCCCATCCAGACATCACCGCTCGAACCTTTATGCCCCTCATCCACCAACACCAGGTTATTGCCCTCGAAAGCCTCAACGGCAACGGTCTTGTCACCATCCTTGTCGGCAAGTTTGTTGATGTCGATGATTTCCACGCCCTTACCTTGGAAGAGTCCTCCCATGCCTTGCTTACTAAAGAGCGAAACATCCATATTGGATGCCTTCAACTCCTCATAGTGCTGACGGCTCAATCCCTCATTCGGCGTGAGCACGATGATGCGATTGAGTTTCTTGGTGCGATGATGCTCGGCATAGTAGAGATATTGTTTGATATTGATGTGCATGAGCAAGGTCTTGCCTGAACCAGTGGCGTTCCAGTAAGCCAACTTATTCAGGTCTTCCACCTTGAAATCGGGCAACTCATGCCAAGTCTCTGCACGATGATTGAAATCATTGTGCAGGAACTGGTTCAGATTGTCGCAAAGGGCTTGGGCATCCGTGAAATACTGGTCGAGATAAATCTCCGTAAACAGCAAGGAAAGATACTGGAAATACTTCCACTTGATTGGCTCACTTCGCTTCTCATTGATTTCGTTGGTGAAGCGCACGATATGCTCGTCGTAATAATACAAGCGTTCCTTGCTGAGCAGACCTGTGGCATAGAGTTTACGACACAGCTCTTGATAAACTTTCGACTCGCCATCCTCGTTCACACCCTCATACATCGGGTCTTTGAGGTCACGAGATAAAGCCTCCAAGTCTTTGCAGCCAAAGAGATTCAATATATAATGGAACAGGACCAGTGCCTGTTGCAGTTTTCCTTTCTTCTGTACTTTCTTTGCCATAATAAGAACTATTCAAACATTCTCTTTTTAAACTCTTCTTCGATAAGCACCACTTTCCAATGCTCCTCATCTGTCTTGATGTTAGGCAAGGTATTGTCGCCATTCACATAAATCTTGTCAAACTCAGAGTCGGTTGTGCTATAGGCTTGCTTGCAGAAGAATTCATTGAGAGCCTCATTGCTCACCTTCTCGCAATCTCGCCAAATCACCAAGGTTCGTTCATTGCCAATGTGGGTGGTACCTTCCACTACGCAGTAGCCATCCTTAGGATAGCGAAGGGTCTCTACATTCAAGCCTATCAGATAGTTGAAAGTCTCCACCATATCCACTGGTGTATCTACCAATTCATTGTCCTTGGTTGTCTTCAAGGTCATGTTGAATGGATGCACGAACCACTCCAAGTTGAAGAGGTCGCCCTTGGTTTCCGTATCGAGCATATAGCTCAAGAGATAGCTTTCCGCAAAAGCACCCTTGCCGTCTTCATCAGAGAAGTTGAGTCGCTGATGCTTTGGCTGTAAGTTGTTCAGCGTATCCTCGTATTGCTCCAAACGGATGTACTTGAAACATTGGGAGATGCCTTTGCGAGAAACAGGCTTACCATCTTTCCAAGCGTTTTTGTCACAAGAATATATTGAGCGTAAAGCACGTACTTTAGTTTTAGAGTCAAAATGTTCTCCCATTTCCATCAATATATACTTGCGTTTAGCACCATCTCGCTTGTTTCCCAATATGACTTCATGCATAGTTGAGCCCGAACCTGCAAAGAAATCCATGATAAGAGCATTCTTATCAAAAGCTGAAATTTCAAATACCTTATCCATAAAAGCTAGTGGTTTCTTACCGCCAGGGAATTTGACTCCACCCTCATTAGAGCAGTTATTGAAATCTGCTTGAAAATCATACAAGTTAGGACGAGGCAATCCTTTGTCTTCATGCTTTAAAGGCATGCCTTGAAAGTAAATTCCATTATCACCGCCATTAGCTTCTGGTTGCATAATATACCTATATCCAAGACCATCTCCTCGTTCTCCCATACCAATGACTTTATACAAACATCCCAAGCCATCCTCTATTCTTCTGATTCTCAAATTTCCTTCGTAGAACTCGCTAGCAGAACCACTTTGGGTAATCAAAGAGCCACGAATTAAATATCTCTTTAACGACTTTTCATTTGGCTCAGTCTTATTGATTACATAATGTCCTAATGAGAACTTTTCGATTTTATAGCCGCCTATTTCCAAGATTTCATCAGGTTCAGAAATTGGCTTTACTTCATAGATATAATCTTTCAGCCCATCATCTGAACTTCCCATTATTCGAGAAGGATTGAATGAAGGATTCAATTGGATAAGGTATTCTATTACATCTTGATATTTTATATCTTTTCTCAATATACGTTCCTCATGACGAACTTTAATTGAAAACCAAGTATCTACTAAAGATTGGGAAGATACGAAGTTATTAAACTCATTAGAATTTAGGCTTATAAAAGTAGGAGCTATATCTTTCGTCATTTTCTTGGTATAATCCAATCTATCATTTATCATAGACAACCAAGAACTATGAGGGTAACCATCCTTGTATAAGAAGCCGTCTGAACCTGTATTATATGGAGGATCAGAATAGATGCCATCTATCGACTTCAGATATTTATTCAACAATAGATTTAATGCTTGGAAATTATCACTTTTTATCAGCAATCCATTACACTCCTCATCCACATTCTCCATACTTTCCACGAGCTTATGCTTAAACTCAGCACTAAAGAACTTCGTGTCGAGTACAAGGAACGGATTATCTTCCAAGAACTTCTCTGTCAAAGGCTCACTATATCCATCTGTCATCATATCACCCTTGATTTCGTCGATGGCAAAGAGGCGTACCCATTCTTTGCGCTGCTCATCATTGGCTACAATCTCTGGGTAAAGGGCATGAGGGATGCGGTCGAGTGTGATACAGTAATCACAACCGACAACAAATTTCTTCTTGAGCCACAATTTCTTTTGGAAATCTTCGAGCTGGGCTAGGAAAGTGATGACTTTCTCTCCCACTTGCTTGATGGCTTTCACCTGCGCCAAATGCTCCACGATATGCTGGGCATCCAAATCGTCCAAGAACATCACTTCGTTCTTGATATAGAAGTCCAACTCTCGGCGAAGGAATCCACCAAGGTCTTTATGGATAAAATAATCAAAGTTGTTCTTCGCCGTATAGTCTTGCAGATGCTTCATCAGCAAAGTGCGATTTTTATTTTCTTTGGTTGGTGCCTTTACGGTTACCAATTCCCCAAAGTCAAGGAAGCTCTCTGAGATGACAGGAGAAAGCTTAGCCTCAGCATCCTTGATAAGGGCATCTTGCTTGGTTGCCTTCGGCATCAACTCGTATGTAAAATAGATGTTGAGTTCACCATCTGCCTCCTCTATGAAATTCTCCTCACAGAGTTGGAAACGACGTTCCATATTGTTGGCTGCCTTATTATTGTTCTGCTCGGTCTCAGCATCTCGGAGCACAAAGTGAACCTTGCGGCGACTCTCTGGCAAAAGGAAAGCATAGTTCTTGAAATACTCGGAAGTCTTGATGTAATATTGGTCGGCATTCGCCCAATACAACTTCACTTCCTCTCCACTATACGGTATGGCATACGCATCATCCTTGTAACGACGCTTCGATACGAAGTCGCCACCCTCATAATATCTACCAAAGAACTTGGTAAGATGAGAAAACACCTCATTCTCCATGGCAGAAATATCAGCCCCATGGGATGACGCATTCTCCTTTAAGATGGTTGTTACCTCAGGCACAAGGCGATTGTTTAAGAACGCTTCTATGTCCTTGCGCTTTTGATTCATAATGCGATAGATGCCGAAGTCTAGCTCGGCTTGGTCGAGTTGCAGGATTTCTGCAAGTACGTCTCTAAACTTTTGTTCGTATAGTGTCATTGCTGTATTACCTTAGTGAGTGTTATGTTTGTTTCTTTTTGGATTTCATTTATTTAATTGCCAATGTACCAGGAAGAGCGGAGTCTCTGTGATGTGTTGCTTGATGAAAGCCTTCACCTTGTCAATCATGTCATCACGTTTCCCTTCTATTTCATCTTCGAGGTCGAATATCTCTCTGCGCTTTCGCTTCTGCAGGCGAGTGAGCGTATTCAGTTCCTTTTCGAGTTGTAAGGTTTGCTGGACATTCTCAGAACGCCTTAGGAGTTTCTGCTTTTCATTAATCTTTGCCTTGATGTCCTTCAACTCCTTTTCGAGCGTAAGCTGTTGGTCTTCCGCCCAAGCCTCAATATGTTGGATTTCATCATCCAGCAAAGCCTTGTTGCGCTCCTCTATATCAGCAGTCAACTTGGCTCGTTGCAAGTCATAGACTTCGGATAGTTTCTGTCCGGAAGCCTCATCCATTCTCTTTTCTTCTGCCTCAGAGGAAGGAACATTCAGCAGCTTCTCTGCAAACTCCTGTCCGAGCGGCTTACCATCATCCGATAAAGCCGTCAACAAGATATGCTCCTCCGTCTGTCCCTCAGAAACAAAGGAAAGCAACTTTGCCTGTAGCCATCCACTTTCGTGCGGACATTGCTCAATATCGGCTACCTTATAATGATATAAGGTGTAATCGAAGAGCAAACTAGGATAAGCCTCTGCATGGGAAGTTCCCATCAGAGAAGCATCCCTACCCTTGCAGTTTTCTATCACCTTTTGAGCCAAAGGATGAGACAAGCGATAATTGATGTAGGACGACAGAACTGTCGTTATCTGATAAACGCCAAGCTCGGCATTCACATCTAGGTAAGGATTATGCTTGAGCCTAAAGACCAAGGCGTCAGCATCCACAACTTCCACATTATCTGTGCCTAATGTCTGGATGGTTATCGTCCATAGCCAACGGTGGAACTTATTCAGATTGCCCATATCTTTGCCTTGGCGTATCTTCAACAAGCCCACCACATCCTCATCAAAGTTTTCGAGCAACTTCTTTCGGGTGTCTTGCATTGTTGCCTGGATATTCTCATCCATCTCCTGTTGGATTTGGTCGAAGGCTGCATTGATTTCCTCAGGAGTGCGACACTGCTGATAAATATTGAGCATTCGTTTCTCGAAGTCCACTCCCGACTCGATACTACCCAGCACCTCATCGCTCGAACCAAACACGCCATCAAAGAGATGAAACTTCTCTGAAAGGAGTTGGAACACACGAATATCGGCAGCATTCGCCTTATTGATGAAATTGAACACCACCACATCATTCTTCTGTCCATAACGATGACAACGACCGATGCGCTGCTCTACACGTTGCGGATTCCAAGGCAAATCATAGTTGATGATGAGCGAACAGAATTGTAGGTTGATGCCTTCGGATGCAGCCTCCGTAGCTATCATGATTTCCGCATGCTCACGAAAATAATCCACGATAGCCTGTCGCTTGTTGGCAGAAAGGGATGGTGTAATGGCGGAAGTTCCTTCATTCGCCTTCTTCCATTCCTTATAGATTTGGCGAGAAGTCTCATCGTTGTTGCTGCCGTTGAAGAGCACGATCTTTCCAGCATACCCATTCTCCTCCAAGAGTTGTTTCAGATAAGTTTGGGTTCGTGTACTCTCTGTGAATATCAAGGCTTTGCGATGAGCACCCAGTTGCTCCATCTTTTGGAAACCAGTATGCAGGGCTGAGAGCAAGCAATCACCTTTCTTGTTGCTACTGATGCTCGTGGCAAGATGGTATAGGCGTTGCAATTCCTTGATTTCATCTTGTATGCCTTTAATATCATCGGGCGAAAGGAGTTCTGCTTCGGAAGTTTCTGACTCCTCATTCCATTCATCCCATTCATCGCCCAACATATCCTCTGCCACCATTCCCAAGTCATTGGTTTCTGATATGAAGCCATCATGGTTGGCATCTTCTTCGTTGTTACCCTCCACGTATGGCGCAATTCTTGCTTGCAGCCTATCTATCAAAGTCTTGAGGGTTGAACCGATGGCAAAAGTGGAAGACGACATCAGCTTGCGGAATATCAAAGTGATGAGTTGTCGCTGACTGTTTGGCAAGCCATACGAATCCTCCCTTCTCAGATATTCACTGATTTCATTATACAGTTTTTGCTCCTCTATCGCAGGATAATACTCTTGCGACATCGGGATGCGAGAGGTATATTTCACATACTCGGTCACTTGCTTGCGAAGGGTACGGTGAACGATTGGCTTCAATCGCTTGCGAAGGTCGCCAAAGGCGATGTCATCATTCTTGTTGCTATAGCAATATTGCGCCTTGAAACTCTTCAAGTCGCCAAAATAATGGTCGTCGATAATGCTTACCAATCCATAAAGTTCCTCAATATTGTTTTGCAGAGGGGTGGCTGTCAAGAGAAGTTTGTGACAATCGGCAAAGGCTGACTTCAAGCGAGTTGCCATCGAAGGCGTTGACTTATAGACATTGCGTAGCTTATGAGCTTCATCATAGACTACCAAATCCCAACGAGTACGAGACAAGAGTTCTGCCTGACGAGCAGCAAACTGGTAAGAACAAATATAAACTTGTTTGCCATCATAGAGATGGTCGAGGGAAATACCTTTTTTCTTTTCAAGAATCAAGGAAGAGAGAAAGAACTTATCTTCCAGTTCCATGCTCCACTGTCGGCGGAGCGTGGCAGGAGCAATGATGAGGATACGTCGCTTATGCTCAGCCCAAAACTGGCTGATAACAATACCAGCCTCTATGGTTTTACCCAATCCCACCTCATCGGCAAGGATAACGCCCTTGGAGAAAGGAGATTGGAATGCAAAAAGAGCCGCCATCACCTGATGGGGGTTCAAATCGACACGTGCCTCCGACAAGACACCCGTCAGCTTATCATCATCCGCACCACCCCTGTTGCGTGACAGCTGCCAAGCATAATACAGGAGTTGCGCAGATGAATAAGGGATTTCTTGATTCATCGTCGCTATAAGGTTTAGAGCAAACTATATCGGATTAGCAGGTCACATCATTGTTATGCCTTGGCAAGCTTCTTGGCTTGCT
>CAVKNU010000095.1:0-9499 GCA_963657465.1 Lachnospiraceae bacterium | reverse complement strand
GCCTTACTAGGACACAGGTGTGCCCACAGTTAGGGCACAATCGTGCCGTAGCTAAGCATAATTTAATTGTAGCAAGGCAACATTCCAATACATCGATTCAGCAAAAACAAATGTGCGTTTTGCCCTTCACCCTTCACCTTTCGCTCGGAAATACCCATAAACACAGGGATTTTGGAGGGTGAAGGGTGGTAAAGCACCTTTCACCACCCTTCACCCTGTCGTTTCCAGATTTTGGTTGACAGGCAATTTCTCAAATTCGATTTTATAGTTGACCATAAAATACTTTCCACCTTTCTCTCATCCCATTCAATGGTGAAGGGTGGTGAAAGGTGGGTGAAGGGTTGGGAAGCACCCTTCACCCTCGAAATGCCGATAAACACTAGGGATTTCAGCGAAAGGTGAAGGGTGAAGGGCATTTTATTCTTCCAGATGCGAAACTTGAATAAACATGAAGAACAAGCTTATTCTGGCAAATATATGTTAATAATACTTGCCATATATGTCATATTTGAATAATTGGCATTACCTTTGCTTCTGTATGCAATAAGCAAACAAGATTATAAACCATAAATAAAGAAAAAGACTATGACAGAAAAAGAAATGTACAATCTGATAAATAATCAGAATCAACAGAACACAGGCTTTGCAATTAACGAAAGAGAACGAGGATTATCCAATGTTTTCTCCGCCCTGATGCGTAAAGTATATGTTTGGATGACATTGGCACTCGTCATCACTGGCGTAACTGCGTACGGCGTAGCTAGTAGTCCGACTCTCCTTACCACCATCATGACTTCTCGTGGATTGATGTGGGGACTGATCATCGCAGAATTGGTATTGGTATTTGCCATCAGTGGTGCCATCAATCGTTTGTCACTCGGCACAGCCACGTTGCTATTCATCGTTTATTCGGTATTAAACGGTACGATGCTATCTTCCATCTTTATCATTTATGCCCCAATGGTGATTGCCAAAGTATTCTTCATCACAGCAGGTACGTTTGGTGCCATGGCTTTCTATGGATATACAACTAAGAAAGATTTGACATCCATTGGCAAGATACTCTTCATGGCTTTGATTGGCTTAATTATCGCTACCGTTGTCAACATGTTCTTGAAGAGTCCAGGATTTGACTATACCTTGAGTTACGTGGGTGTTGCCATCTTCATTGGTTTGACAGCTTGGGATTCACAGAAGATTAAGCAAATGCTTATGACACAGTATGATATGAGCGAAGGAGCTCAGAAGTTAGCATTACTTGGTGCACTCACCTTGTACCTAGACTTCATCAATCTCTTCCTCTATCTGCTTCGCATCTTTGGTGGTAGCAACAGAGACTAACATATAAGAACTCTTATAAAATATTTACTATAAAGAAAGGGGCTTTCGCTATTATGTCGAAAGTCCCTTTCTCTTTTTATTTCTTTCCCATTACAAAACGAAGTGTTCCTCCTTTGACTATGTCTTCATGCGACAATTGATATCCCTGGAACGATTGCCCATTCAGTTGGGCAGACTTGATGTAGAAGGCATCCTTTCCTACTCCATCTGCCAAAATCGTAAACTTCTTGCCATTTTCCAGATTGAATGTCACCTTGTCAAAACTTGGTGTGCCGATGTAATAATAAGGGGTGGCAGGACAAACAGGATAGAATCCGATGGCAGAGAATACATACCATGCCGACATCTGACCAGCATCATCATTACCAGACAAGCCTCCTGGTGTATCATTATACTCTGTATTCAAAATGTGATGAATTCGCTCTTGTGTCTTTTCTGGAGCACCTGCAGCATCGTAAAGGTAAGCCACCTGATGACAAGGTTCATTACCATGCCAGTATAAACCTTCATCAAACATTTTGTCGAGTCGGGCGATGACTTCCTTATTATCTCCCAACGACTTAGCATACTTATCCATACTCTTGTTGATAACCTCAAAAAGCCCTTGAGGATTCTGAGGCACATACCATGTATAATGGCAAGTAGCCCCTTCGGTGATATAGCTCTTGCGATGCACCAAGTCGAGATTATTCTCCCATTTACCATTCTGGTGGCGACCATCTGCCCATCCCGTCTTAGGATTGATAACCTTGCGCCAGTTTTCAGAACGCTTCATTAAGGCAGTATAGTCAGCGAGTCTTCCCAATCCCTTAGCCACTTGAGCCACGGCAAAATCATCATAAGCATATTCCAAGGTACGAGAAGTCTGCTCATTGGTATGGAAAGCTTCTTTCACACTGTCTTCCATCGGAATGTAACCATACTTGAGATAAGAAGACAAAGCACGACGCCCCATTCCATCCTTATATTCCTCAAAGCTCTTTGGGCTCTCAAAAGCATTTTTTCGCATCCCCTCATAAGCTGTTTGGATGTCAAAATTGCGAATCCCCTTCACATAGGCATCAGCCAAAGCCACTCCTGCATGATCACCTATCATGGCTGCCGTATAACTATTCCAACAAGGAAAGATTGGCATCCAACCGCCCTCTTTATACATATTGACTAGTGATTGCATCATATCGCCCGACATCGCAGGGGTGATGATATTGTAAAGTGGAAGTTCCGCACGATAGATGTCCCACATGGAGAAATCTCCATAAGCCTTTGGAAGTGAAGAGCGAAGAGTGAAGAGCGAAGATTTCAAATGCATTGTCGTGCCTTTGGCAAATTGCGGATAATCTCCATTGACATCACTCATCTCATGAGGCAAAAATGAAGCACGATAAAGAGCACCATAGAATTGATTGACCTTAGCCGTATCTTTGCTCGCCACATCTATCGTATGCAAACGCTCTATCCAAGCATCTGTAGCTTCCCTCACCATATCTCCGAAATCTGGTTCTTCGTCATCCTCCACTATCGGCAGTTCCCAATCCAGATTGTTAAGTGCATTTTCCTTGTTTGTGAATGAACTAGCTGCTGCAAACACCATTGGCGTATCCGCCTTACCACGGAAGGTTAGCCAAGCGCAGTCTCCTTTTACACCATAGCTCACCAAGTCATGATAATACCTGAAGACAAAGTGCCCACTGAAGCCAGCAGATTCACCCCATCCTTGATAGATACGGTGTACCGGATTGTACCCATACACCAAATGCTGAGTAGTATCAACCTGAATATAACCTTGTTTTTCGTCACTATTCGGATTGATGACGATATGTATCAACTGATCTCTATCTGGAGTTACCCGGAATAGAGCTGCATGACTCTTTGCCGTCATCTCAGTCTTGAGATGTTCTTCCTTCAACTTGACAGAATAGTAGTTAGGATGTGACACCTCATCGGCATGAGAGAAAGGAGTGGCACGTTCGGCAGGAAGAAGACGTAGTTTCTCACCCAATGTCGATACGGTAAAAGAACCATAATCCTGTGTACATCCCCCCACTATCCAGTGACTATTGCGAAAGCCTTGCAATTCGGTATCCTTATAATAATAAGGTGCAATGCATTTTTGTTCGGAGTCTTGAGTTTGTGGAGTCCAGAAGTTCTGCCCATTAGGCACAAGCACAGCAGGGAGCGTCTGCCCATGCTCCTCACTTCCCTTGCCAAACATACCTGCAGTCTGGGTGTTGGCTTGTGCTGTACCCACCATCGTGTTGATGGCATTGAGTTGGCGAATATGCTCCAGGTTATGAATACGCTGGTGCATAAACTCTTTCAATTCACTCCAACTATAATAAACATTCTCGTCAAGACAATCAACACATCCTATTCCTTCATCATTGATTTGTGCGTCTGATTGCTCATTATGCAGCACCTTTACTACAACATTATTCTCTGGATGAGCCGTATCTCGTACATTTTTCTTATAGAAAATGAGTTGCAGATTGGCAGCCATAGGCACCGTGACGTCCATCAAATCAGCATGGTCGGCATGAATGTCTTTTTGTATGTGATTATCTGTGCAATAAGGACAGAAGAAATCTAATCGCATCAGATTGAGCAAACGATAAAGGCTCGTATCATGCCCGAAGCGCAAGGTGGCAGAAGGTTTTGACGAAGATAATGCCTTGTCAGCCTCAGCCTCAATGTTTTGCCAGAGCGAGATGGCAGAACGAGCAGGAATGCCTTCATTGGTTGGATAATTACCATTGCAGATGGTCATGCGCATGTTGTTGGCAATATAAAAAGCCTTAAATTCGTCATCAGTGAAAAGCGCATTCAATCCGTCCTCTATGTCATGCGGATATTTTTTGAAATCCAAGCATACATCTTGCATAGAAGAAGCTATCGTGTGGATTTCACCCATCAACTTCATGGCATCCTCCACCTTGGAAGGTTCCTTAAAGAGTTGGCGAAGGAATCTATCAGGAGAGACTTTTGCCGTCACCAGAGTTCGCTTTTCCAAAGCTTTGGTCTCAGGAGAGGTGTAAGCTATCCAAGCCATATCTGCAGAATCGGTCACGACAGTCATGTCAAGTGAAGGTTGAAGTTGACGCAGCTCATCGGTAAAAGCCAACATACTCTTGGCACAACGATCGACCACACTAGAACGAGCCTGCACTTGATTACCTGCAGCAAAGATTTGCGGATAATTCTTATACATGCGCTCTGCAATGCCTTGATGCTGTTTTGCTCCCAATCGGGTTAGTTTTCCGCCATTGCCCTTAGCGTTCTGCCATACTTTTCCCAGCATTTTTTTTACTTTCTTACCCAAAGGAGTAAGATTGCTTTCATCCTCAAAATGCTGATTCACCCATGTATAGCGACTATCATGAGGCATCCAACGAGAGCCATGACGCCCATAATGGCTGATATAAAAAGGAGTATATCCCTCCAAGGAGTTGGCTTTCTTTACCTGTTCAGGAGCAGGATAAGCATAATAAACACCACCCATTTGATGGCGGTTTTGAGCCTGTCCCATGACAGAACAGGTCAAAACCCATAATATGATAAGAGTCTTTTTCATTCTTCCGCTTGCTTTAAAGTTTTAAATTATTGCTTGACATCCACTAGTTGCCAATCTATCCCCAAAGGATTATGGCTCATTCGCAACACCCAAGGCAATTCTTTCCGAGTGGCTATCTGCATGATTGTTCCATCTATGTCCGCCTTCACAGTGATACTTTCTGCATCCTTAGAGATTTCACGCCAAGTGATGCCATCATAGACAAACTCGCCTTTTTCCTGCAACTGGCGCAATGCACGTTTCGAGATAAACAAGAAAGTACCCTTTTTCAACGCATAGGCATTGCGACCTTTCTGTGGACTATCCCAGCAAAAACTATCAGCCTCCTCTATACATTCCTTTGAGAGGATATAGACAGATTGATTGCATTTGACCCACCCAGTCTTTGTATTTATTCCCACTTCCCAGTTGCGATACTGGCGATTGAGCACAAAATGACAAACATACTGCGTAGGAATAGAATTGAGAGCATCATCTATGAGCTCATCCGTTTCTTTCTTTGTCGCATCCGCCACCTTATTCTCTTCCACAAGAGGAGCAACCGCCTTGGCAGAAAGATTCGGCAACACCAGTTTGCCGCCTTTCATGAGGTCTTCATGTTGCAAGAAGTTCTTTTTCCATTTCTTCGGCACTTCCGTTTCCAGAACCTCATCGAGCCTTTCCTTATCCCTAACCACCTTCAAATCCTTGCCATTTGGCAAATGAATAGTGTATTCTGGAATCATCGGTGAACCTACGATATAAAGATTCTGCCCTGCCACAGGATAGATGCCCATCATATTGAAAACGAGCCAGGAAGACATGGCCCCACTATCGTCATTGCCTGGCAATCCATTCGGTGTATCATCATAATTGTCATTGACTATCTGATTGATGCGTTTCACACTCAAATCAGGACGGCCTACCCAATGATAGAGATAAGGAGTCATAAAGCTTGGTTCATTCGCCACATTATAATGATTGTTGGCAAAGAACGTATCAAGACGCTTGATGAAAGCATCCTTGCCCCCACAAGCCTTAATCAATCCAGGCACATCATGCGGAATGCTCAAGCTATACTCCGCCGACAAAGCCTCATAGAAGAAGGTACTCCACCAAGGCAAATACCAAGGAGCCACCTTGGTGTCAGGTTTGTAAGGTATGGTTGGGTGATATACTTTCGACTTTCCCCAAGGCACATCATCAAGCCATTTTCCTTTCTCGTCACGAGGCATAATAAAGCCTTTCATTCCCTGCCACTCATAATCAGAACGCCATAGATTGCGCCAGTTGCCCGAACGTTTTAGGTATTTCTGATAGAGTTTTTTATGTCCCAAGCCTTTTGCCACTTGCGCAATACACCAATCATCATAGCTATATTCCACGGTTCGGTTGCCTGCACGGTCAATGCCATAAGGGATATACCCCAAGGAATTATACTCCTTAAGGCCTCCACGTCCATGCTTTTCCTCTGGAATACTGCCGAAATAGCCATCCTTGTCAGTTGGAGGTACCTCTGCATCCTTCATCATTGCTTCCAGAGCCAATTCATAATCGATTCCTTTCATACCTTTGGCAAAGGCATCAGCTATAACGATTTCCGCATTGCTTCCTCCCTGTGTCCTTCCATTCCAGTTACCACTTCTTGCATCCGGCATATAGCCATCATTCGTATATATATTAAGGAGAGAATTGACCATATCTCGTTGTCTGTCCTCATCAATCAAGGTAAGCAAAGGCATGGAAGTGCGATAAGTATCCCAAATGGCATAATAGTCATCATAATAAGGTGCCACTGAGAAGTGAGGATTTTCCCCAGCCTTATCCACTGGCATCAGCATTGTATGATAAATACCCGTATAGAACATACGCTTCTGCTTTTCTGTTCCCACGATATCAATCTTGTTCAACTTCTCATTCCAAGCCTTCTTCACATTTGCCACCTGAGTGTCAAAATCGCAAGAAGGGATATTGTTCTTGGCTTGTTCGATACTGACATGGGAGATTCCGACCTTCAGGTTGATGACCGACGAAGAAACAGGCAGCAACATCCACTGCGCATTCATTGGGGCATCCAGACCAAAAGGTTGGTCACTTTCGATGTAGAAATAAACCGTATAAGGTCCGCCATTGTTCCAACCGCCACGAACTCTAGTCCATCCTTGCAAAGTGCAATCATCTTTTCTCTCAACAAGGGCATCCATCAACTGCTGCGTTTCTCGCTTATTAGGAATTGTATCCATCCCCAAGAAAGAAACGGCATCTACCAACAAGCAAGGCTCTTGATATTGCTTATCCGATACAGCCCCTTGCTTATCCACAGACTTTCCATCCCCATAGTTGATACGATAAAAAGCGCAACGATCAGAAGAAGTAATCTCCGTTTGGATACCATCCTCATATTGGCAAGCATAATATCCAAGCGAGATATTCTCTTTTACTCTGTATTGAGCAATCTTAGGAACAGAGACTATGCTACCATTAGGAGCAAGCACCAGTTGCACATCCCCCTTATCATTTACCGCTCCATATCTATACAGACCCGAAATTTTGCTATAGAAAGGTTGAATCAAGATGTTGCCATACTTCTGTCCTCCTCCCGTTCCACTCACATGCATCTGCGAAAAGCCCTTGATGAGTTCAGGCATAGGTGCCCAACCAGCATTTGGCATCCCCACAGCATCTGGTCCAGGCTTTGCCATACCATATGGCATACAAGGTCCAGGGAAAGTTCTTCCTACCCCCTCGCTACCGATACGTGGGTCAACATATTGAGTATAATCTTGAGCTACAGCTATCAGAACTGTAGTTAAAAGCAAGAAAACAGATAGTATCGTCTTTTTCATACACCTTTTATATATATAGCAACTACTTGTTATTTTTCTGATGATGGTAAATTGAATTCGGAGAAACTCCATCCATCACAGCATTTGCCACATCATCCATCACAATGGCAGGGCGATAATCACTCTCTTTCAACTTCATCTTCACATTCTTGAAAACGACATTTTCCGCATGGCGGATATAGAAGCCGTATGCTGGCAACTCGCCAAACATGGAGAACTCTGGATATTTTTTGATTTGTTCCGGAACATCTTGCGCCCTCCACAATGGAATATAAGCCTGTCCTTTGGTAGCACGCCCAGGATATTCTATCTCTATGTTTTCGAGCATGACCTTCCCCACTCGGTTGCCAGGAATACCGGTAATGCTACTAGGTATCGGATTGAAGATAACATCCAACCCAGGTCCTCGCAAGTCGTAAGCCTCATCAGGTTTACCAAACGGAACTTGGCAATAGAGGTTCTTGATGGTCACATTGTCGATGCTTCCTTTTCGGTCACCATCTCTTTGCCCTAATCTAATAAATATAGGATTCCCTGTATTTACAGCATGAATATCATGTACATATACATTATTTATAATAGCTCCATCCACACTTTCGATAGCAATGGCAGAACGATACGTATCCTTTACTCGGATATTACTGATTTCTATATCTTGAAATCCACCCCACGAGCCAGTACCAAACTTCACGGCACTGGCACTGCTGATGACATCACAGTTATCAATCTTGATGTCTCGGTTGCCCAAGGATTCAACATGATAGGATTTTAGGCAGATGCCATCATCTGCAGAATTTATCTTGCAGTTGCTGATATTGACATGCTGACAATCCGTGATGTCGATTCCGTCATTGTTCCAATAGGCTCGGTTTAGTACCTCTAACCCTGTTAGAACCATATTCGAACATAAATCGAACGACAATCCCCAGTTGGCACTGCTTTGATATTTTCCACCTTCAATTCTTACATCATTACACCCCGAGAAGAAGAATAACTTGGGACGCATCACCGCGCTTGGACGTTGACGACGCACATTGTAATGTGCATCAACAAATTCACCCGTATGATGCAAGCTATCCGCATTCAAAGCCACAGCCAATCCATTGCCATCTATCACGCCCTCATTCTCAATGATGATATGCTGCGCATTCTCCGCCATCACCAACGCCATGCAAGAATTATCATGACGAGTGTCCTTGCCACTGGCATTCACATTCGCCTTCATGTAGTGGTAAGGGTTAGGAGAGCCCAGCAATGTTGCTCCTTTTTCCAGTTTCAAAGTCACACCCGATTTCAAGAAAATACTACCAGTGAGATAAGTGCCAGGAGTAAGCACCAAGGTTCCCCTACCTTTCTTGGCTATACGGTCGATGGTTTGCTGGAGTTGATCTGTACACAAAGTCTTACCATCGGAAGGGATTTTCTGTTTATCGGATTGTAAGACAAGAGACTTGTTTTTCTGCATCACAGCATTTACCCATGACACAGAAAACAATTGAATCATTAAGAATACGATAACTATCTTTCTCATGCAATTTTATCTATGCGTTCTTATTTTCATTTCTTCAACAACTTCTCAAACACCTCTGGACGGTCAAGATTAACCATATCCGCCCCACTATCCAACACTTGCTGAAACTGCGAGGTATCATCTTCTTGGCAAGCCGCCATCACCTTGATTTTATGAAGATGACAATAAGCTAAGAATTCTTGGGTGATACCTTGAGGAGCAATCTCTACATAAGATGGATGACATATCTTCTGC
>CAVKNU010000094.1:0-9533 GCA_963657465.1 Lachnospiraceae bacterium | reverse complement strand
ACCTTACAGGTAAGAAGGCTCGTATCGCTGAGAAGAAGACTGTAGCTAAGGGCGCTGAGTAATCACTTCGCTTACTATCCTAGTGAAAGATAAAAAGGAGATTCCGTATCCCTCATGGATGCTGAATCTCCTTTTTTAGTTTCCTTACGCTTTCTTTCTCACTTCTCCTTCATAGTTCACCTGACCATCATCCTCGCCATGCAGGGCATCCCGAAAATCATCCCAACACTGAAAACCTGCCAAGAGTGCCAATCGATCCAAGGTCTCCCTAGAAGGTTTCTCTTTTCCACGCACTAAAGCTAAAATCTTGTGCAAATCCCTTTTCATATTACTAACGTATTTTAAAACACGCTGCAAAAGTACAAAAAGAATTGTGGAAAGAGAAAGAAAATTTGTTTTTTTCCAAACTTTTTTTGTAACTTTGCCGCAAAAAGCGAAATCATGAAAGAATTAGCATTAAAGTACGGATGTAATCCGAATCAAAAACCTTCCAGAATCTATATGGAGGATGGAAGCGAACTTCCTATTGAAGTGATCAATGGTCGTCCTGGCTACATCAATTTCCTCGATGCATTCAACTCTTGGCAACTGGTCAAGGAGCTCAAGGCTGCCACAGGTATGCCTGCTGCCGCTAGCTTCAAGCACGTGTCTCCTGCGGGTGCTGCCATCGGCTTGCCTCTCAGCGACACATTGAAGAAGATTTATTTCGTTGACGACGTTAAGTTTGAGCTTTCTCCTTTGGCTTGTGCCTATGCTCGTGCTCGTGGTGCCGACAGAATGTGTTCTTATGGTGACTTTGTGGCACTCAGCGACACTTGCGACGAGGCTACTGCTCTCCTCATCAAGCGTGAGGTAAGCGATGGTGTGATTGCTCCAGACTTTACTCCTGAGGCTATCGAGATTTTGAAGGCTAAGCGTAAGGGTACTTACAATGTCATCAAGATCGACCCTAACTACACCCCTGCTCCTATTGAGCACAAGCAGGTGTTTGGTGTTACCTTCGAACAGGGACGCAATGAAATCAAACTCGACGACCCTGCACTCTTTGAGGACATCCCTACCAAGAACAAGAATTTCTCTGCCGAGGCAAAGCGCGACCTCATCATCTCGCTCATCACCTTGAAATATACACAGAGCAACTCTGTATGCTATGTGAAGGATGGCCAGGCCATCGGTATCGGTGCCGGTCAGCAAAGTCGTATCCACTGTACTCGCTTGGCAGGAAACAAGGCTGATGAATGGTGGTTGCGCCAATGTCCTAAGGTGATGAATCTTCCTTTCAAGGAAGGCATTCGCCGTGCCGATCGTGACAACACTATCAACGTCTATATCTCCGACGAATGGGAAGATGTACTTCAGGATGGTGTTTGGGAACAGTTCTTCACTGAGAAGCCAGAGCCATTGACTCGTGAGGAGAAGAAGGCTTGGATTGCCCAGAACACAGGTGTAGCTCTCGGAAGTGATGCTTTCTTCCCATTCGGCGACAATATCGAGCGTGCTCATAAGAGCGGTGTGGAATACATTGTTGAAGCAGGCGGTAGCATCCGTGACGACAATGTTATCGATACCTGCGATAAGTATGGCATAGCCATGGCATTCACCCACGTTCGCTTGTTCCACCATTAATTGGATTCAACACTTAACATTATTATATATATGAGTGATATTGATGATATAATCATGGGTGGCATGGTTTTCAAGTCTGGCGGTGGTCCCAAGAAAGAGGACGACGGCAAAGTGAAGACCAAAGCAAAAAAAAAGAAATACATTACGGGAGCACACGGAAGTGGCTCGGCTCGACAGAAGGCGAAATACCGCCAACAGAGAGCCAACCGTAAATCACAAAAGAAATAAAATCTAAAAAGGTCGAGGCTACATCAAGCAATGTTAGCCTCGACCTTTTATTATTTCTAATTTTTCTTAGCTTTTACGCTACTTCCCTTGGTCAAAGTAAGCGTAGAGGATTGCAATTTCTTGTTGGTATGGTCGAAGATGATGGCTGGGTCCATACGGCGTCCTCCAAAAGATATTTCGAAGTGTAAATGCTCGGTTGTGGCACGACCAGTTCTACCCGTCAAGCCTATCACCTGACCAGCCTTCACCTTGTCTCCCTTCTTCACGAAGTTCTTGGACTGATGGCTGTAAAGGGTTTCAAAACCATAGGCATGTTTGATACGGATACAATTGCCATAGCCAAAATAAGGTCCCGAAGCTACCACTTCTCCATCAAAGGCAGCCACAATCTCATCATTCGGCTTGGTCTTCAAATCCACTCCCGAATGGCGACGAGCACCTCCATAAGGACTGATTACCTTGGCACCTGGCAAAGGATACGCCCATGCCTTTTCCTCCATTTTCTCCAAGTCGAGCTTAAAGGTGTTGGTAATGGTGAAAGGGTCGTTCACCTCGTCTGGGTCTAGTGTGAAAGCTTTATCTCGCTTACCATTTCCCTTCTTGGAAGTCTCTTTTTCATTCGTAGCATCCTTGGAAGAATCTTTACCTCCTATCACTGTAATCGATATTCGATTGCCTGCCTTACGGAACTGGATGGTCTGGCGGCGCAACTTATGGCTTTTCAGTTCGAGAATGGTCTCAGGATTGATGCGAGCACCGTTCACCATAATGCTAAATTCACAATAGGTTTCGGCACTCTTGGTTCCGACGATGGCAACGGTCTGTCCGGCTTCCACATGCTGTCCCACCTTCACCAGGTTCTCAGCATTCTGGGCATAGACGGTCTCCAAGCCGTTGTCATGTCGTATCACAATCACATTTCCATTCGCTTCTGTTTTGCGAGAGAGGCGCACGTAGCCGTCAAACATCGCTTTGACGGCATCTCCCTTGGAAGTTTCTATCTTGAGTACGTTATTCGATAAGAGCGAAGCCTTTCCCACTGGCAGAGGGAAAGAATATTCACTAGCTCTGAATATTTCAAAATCCACATTGAAAGCATTGCTTTGCTCGAAAAGACCAGGCGTAGCAATACTTATCTGTTGCTGTTCGGCAGCAGTAAACTGATTCTTGGCAGGACCAAAAGAGGTCAGTGTCATCTGTGCCAAACCTAGCGACACTGCCACCGTTGTTCCCAAAAGTATTTTTCTTAAGTTATTTTTTAGGTCTAAATTCATGGTTGGTTGTTTTTATTGTAGGAAGATACCAGTATAGAGTCTTCCTGATTCTACTCCGAGGCGGCGTGCCGAGAAGTATTCATCGCTGTGGGCATAGGTGCAGATACCTGACATTTGGATATTCTCTGGCTTCACGCCTACATGCTCCAGCACATGTTGGTTGCAAAGCGGTAAATTGATATGCCACTTCCGTGGTGGACGTTGCTCTGCAATCTTGTCCATTTCAAAGGCAGCTTGCTGGAACTCCTCATACACCTCATCACCCACCTCAAAGTTGTCGAGCGAGATGCCAGGACCTATCACAGCCTTCAGTTTCTTGGGGTCAGTATGATAAGCAAACGTCATCTCTTGCACCACCTTGTGCACGATGCGCTGCACGGTTCCCCTCCATCCGGCATGAATGGCAGCGATAGCCTGATGTTCTTCGTCATAGAGAAGCACGGGGATGCAATCAGCTGTTGACACACCAATACAAATATTCTTTTGGTCAGTCATCAGCGCATCCACACCTTCCAACACCATTTTGCGGATATTGGCAGGGAGCGGCAAGAATTCTGCGGCAATCTGTCTCACCTCCACCCCATGCACTTGATGGGGCATGAGGATTCGTTCTACATCCAAGCCGAGTTCCGTAGCCAACAGCTTACGGTTCTCCGCCACATGTTCTGGCACATCGCCACAGTATTCGTTGATATTGAATTCGCCATAGTTGCCTTGGCTCACTCCGCCCTTTCGGGTCGTCGTGAAAGCCTTGACACCTTCGGCTATAGTATATTCTTTCAGCATTGTCATACAATATAAAAATCTGCGTTATCTGCGAATTGTAAATCGCTGTCCAAAGGGAAAAGCAAATCTGCGAGAGATTTTATTCGTATTCGAAATCTTCGAGATCCTCTACATCTTCGATTTCATCCTCATCGATGTATTCGACAATATCCTCTCCCTCATCAGCCAGTTCTTGCTGGAATCGGGTCATGTCCTTGTCACGATGCACGAGGGTATCTTCGGCAGTAATCTCTTGGAGCTTGTTGCTCTCAGAGTTCAATTCTTTCCAGAGCACATCTTTCAGCTCTTGGATTCCTTGTCCTGTCACGGAAGAGATGAAGACCACAGGAAGGTCGGTAGGCAGTGTTTCTTTCAGCATCTCGATGAGTTCGTCATCCAGCAAGTCGCACTTGGTGATGGCGAGCACACGGTGCTTGTCGAGCATCTCTGGGTTGAAGTTCTTCAGCTCACCCAAGAGTACCTCATATTCTTTCTTGATGTCGTCGGTATCTCCTGGCACCATGAAGAGCAAAAGCGAGTTGCGCTCTATGTGTCGGAGGAATCGCAAGCCCAAGCCTTTTCCTTCGCTCGCACCCTCTATGATTCCAGGGATATCAGCCATGACGAACGATTGGTGATCGCGATAATCCACGATGCCCAACGACGGTTCGAGCGTAGTAAATGGATAGTTGGCGATTTTAGGACGAGCACTTGACACGGCAGAGAGCAAGGTTGACTTACCTGCATTAGGGAAGCCCACTAGACCTACGTCTGCCAAGAGTTTCAGCTCCATGATGATGGTCATCTCCTGCATAGGCTCACCCGGTTGTGCATAACGAGGTGCCTGATTGGTTGAGGTACGGAACTGGAAATTACCCAGACCGCCACGACCACCCTTCAAGAGCAGTACTTCCTGTCCGTCGTATGTCACATCACAAACATACTTGCCTGTCTCGGCATTATAAACCACGGTTCCGCAAGGCACATCGATATAGATGTCCTTACCATCTGTGCCGTGACACTTGTCGCGCCCACCGTTTCCACCATGCTCGGCAAAGAAGTGGCGCTGGTATTTCAGGTGCAGCAATGTCCAGTAGTTATGGTTGCCGCGAAGATAGATGCTTCCTCCACGACCACCGTCGCCACCATCAGGTCCGCCATTTGGTTGGTACTTCACGTGGCGCAGGTGCATGGAACCCTTGCCACCCTTACCAGAGCGGCAGTTAATCTTTACGTAATCTACGAAATTGGATTCAGCCATTATTTTCTTTTATTTTTTATAGATTTCCCCGCGGCTGCGGGGAAATCTTATATTTATTAGAGGTTGTCGATAACGTTGCAAACACAAGCGAAGATCTCATCTACAGTACCCAAGCCCTCGATGTGGTGATGGATACCTTCCTTCTCATACCAGTCGATGAGTGGAGCGGTCTGAGTGTGATATACGTTCAAACGCTTCTTGATAGTCTCCTCGTTATCGTCTGAACGACCGCTTTCCTTACCACGGTTAATCAAGCGAGCCATCAACTCATCCTCAGGAACAGCCAACTCAATCATAGCTGCTACCTTGTGACCACGCTCTGCCAACATCTTCTTCAAAGCCTCAGCCTGTGGAGTGGTACGTGGGAAACCATCAAAGATAACACCTGCGTGCTCCTTACCGAAGCTGTCATATACGCTAGCCAAGATGTCAATCATCAACTCGTCAGGAATCAACTGACCGTTGTCGATGTAACCCTTAGCTGTCTTACCGAGTTCTGTACCGTTTTTGATTTCGTTACGAAGTACGTCACCTGTTGAGATGTGACCGAGACCATATTTCTCGATCATCTTGTCGCTCTGTGTGCCTTTACCTGCACCTGGAGCGCCGAAAATTACAATATTCTTCATTTTTACCTTTTTAATATATATATAAAATTTATATGTTGTTGCGGAATACTACTCATTCATCCATTTCTGTCCCTTTGGAGACAAAAGGACAGCAAAGATAATCGAAAACACCACGGTAACTACTCCTAAAAAAAATAATGCATCCATATCTATTCTTTTTTGTTTTGATTATTACTATATTTCCGTTTTCTATTAAACTGGCGACTGTTCTTTTTCCCTTGCTTAGATTTCCTATCAAAATATAAGCCAAGACAAAGCAACACACCACCCCCAATACCACTTATCACATAGAGTGCCCAACGTATTTCTCCTAAGTCCGCCATCAATGATGTAACAAACATAGCAGTAAGAAGGTACTTGGAAACATCTAAAGTGTAATCACTCAATTTCTCCCACATCACTCACTCCCTTCCTACTCCACTATCGTATAGATATCTCGGAGGTTGCGACCTTCCTGGTCGTAATCGAGACCATAGCCCACGATAAAGTCATTAGGGATTTCCATGACGGCATAGTCGATGTCGAGATCTACTTGAAGATTGCCTGGCTTTACGAGCAAGGAGCAGATGTGGATAGAGGCAGGATTGTGCTTCTTCAAGTCCTCAATCATGTGCTGCATGGTGAAACCAGAGTCCACGATGTCTTCCACGATAATGACATCACGCCCCGTCAAGTCTTGGTTGATACCCATCAACTCCTTCATCTTGCCTGTGGAAGAAGTGCCCTGGTAGGAAGCATACTTCACAAACGAGATTTCGTTCGGGATGGTTATCATGCGCAGCAAGTCGGCTGCGAAGATAAACGAACCATTCAACACTGCCAAGAACACAGGTGTCTTGCCCTCGAAGTCCTTGTTGATACGGTCAGCAACGACCTTTACTTTTTCCAAGATCTCAGCTTCTGGAATCGAAGTCTTGAAGGTCTTATCCTTGATTTTTACTATACTCATAGCGCCTTTTAATAATATTTTCTGCAAAATTACGAAAAAAATGCAATATACCTTACTTTTAATAAGCATTTTTTCGTAATTTTGCACATGTATGAAGATTTTTACGAGTGCTCAGATACATGAGCTGGATAAATACACCATCGACCATGAGCCTATCACCTCCCTCAATCTGATGGAGCGCGCAGCCAAGGCTATCACCCGAAGCATCGAGGAGGAATGGTCCAATCACACCCCTGTTGTGGTCTTTGCAGGACCAGGCAACAACGGAGGTGACGCCCTTGCCGTGGCTCGTCTTCTTGCCGAAGACAGCTATCAAGTCACGGTCTTTTTGTTCAATGTTCACAACAAGCTGTCTGCCGATTGTGCTGCCAACAAGAAGCGCTTGGTGGAAGGCAAGCAAGTGAAACAGTTTACGGAAGTGACGGTCAATTTCGACCCTCCCACGCTAGATGAAGACACGCTCGTCATCGACGGTCTCTTTGGCAGTGGGCTCAACAAACCGTTGGCTGGAGGCTTTGCCGCCATGGTGAAATACATCAACCAGAGTGCGGCGAAGGTGGTCAGCATCGACATCCCTACGGGATTGATGTGCGAGGACAACACCTATAACATCCATGCCAACATCATCCGTGCCGACCTCACGCTTACCCTTCAGCAGAAGAAGCTATCGATGATGTTTGCCGACAATCAGCAATACATCGGCCGCCTGAAGGTGCTCGACATCCGTCTTTCACCCGAATACATCCAAAAGGCTGAAGTGAAGTTTCGCATCTTGGAAGAGAGCGACATCCGCCAGAAGATGCGTCCTCGTTCCGACTTCGCTCACAAGGGAAGCATGGGCAATGCATTGCTTATCGCAGGCAGCTACGGCATGAGTGGGGCTTCCGTCCTTGCCACTAAGGCTTGTCTGCGTGCAGGAGCGGGCAAGGTGACCACCCATACCCCGAAGCGCAACTACGACATCATGCAAATCAGTGTGCCTGAGGCTGTACTACAGATGGACAGCGAGGAAACCCTCTTCACCACCCCTGTGGATACAGAATACTACGATGCACTAGGCATAGGTCCGGGCTTGGGACTCAACGAGGCTACGGCCATTGCCCTCATTGCCCAGATACGCCGCACGAGTTGTCCTCTCGTCATCGATGCGGATGCCATCAACATCCTGGCTTCTCATCGTGCCTGGATGCAACAGTTGCCTAAGAACATCATCCTCACCCCTCACCCTAAGGAGTTCGACCGACTGGCGGGCAATGCCAGTGCCAACTGCTATGAGCGACTGATGAAAGCACGCGAGCTGGCAGAGCACCTACAAGCCTACATCATCTTGAAGGGACACTATTCTGCGCTCTGTCTGCCTAACGGGCAAGTGGAGTTCTGTTCTACGGGAAATAGCGGCATGGCTACCGCTGGCAGTGGCGATGTCTTGACAGGCATCATCACGGCTCTTTTGGCAAGGGGATATTCACATGCTGATGCTTGCCGCATCGGTATGTACTTGCATGGATTGGCGGGCGACCTTGCCATCAAGGACTTGGGCAAGGAAAGCCTCATCGCCAGTGATTTGATAGATTACCTCCCCAAGGCTTTCTTGAGGATGGAAGATTAAAATGACACTTTCTTATTTCCGCAATGCGACGCTCAAGGGTTCTCTTGAGGTCGTCATTGCGCTCCATACCGAGCTTTTTGCGGATATGGCTACGCTGACTGATGATATTCGATTCCGTTTTCTGCAATTGGATGCACATTTGCTTGAGAGATACGCCTTTCAGGATGAGTTTGCATATCTCTCGCTCACTATTGGTCAGTTCGTTGCACACCATATCCAGTGCCAATGTTTCTATTTCTTCCTTGCGCAATCGCTCTGAGGCGTGGTTGATGATACGGTCGCGCAGCTCTGGGCTGAGTCGTTCCAGAAGGCTTCCCGCCTTGTCATAGTTCATGTCTTTCAGATTGGCAAGCATATCGAGGGCCCTTCTCTCCTCTCGGCTGATGTCTCGTGGCTGGCGCAAACCGCTGGTCACCCTACTCATGTTATAGGTTGTCACATAGGCTATCATCATAAATCCCACAAAGATGGCCTTCAGGGAGAGCATCACCTGATGGGTAGGTTGCACATATATATAATAGGTGAGAACGGGAATGATGCCTACGGCTATGATGTAGGCAGTCTTGTGAAGCACCATCGCCAAGGCGGAGATGGAGAGGATAAACATGATAAAGATATTGCCAAAGATGCTCAGATTGTCGTCTGCACGCCCCACGATGGAACACATCACACAATCCACAGCCAGCTTGGCATACACCAAGAGGAAGAGCCCCGACATACCTTTGGCGAAGGAGATATACCGTCCCCATGTCAAGATTTGTATCGCCAGCAATGCCAGGAAGTGAAGCATATTGATGGCGAATCCCCATGGCTCTTGATTATAGACGAAGAGCCCGAAGTGGAATGGCACCACCACTGCCTCGATAATGGTAGTAAAGAGAAAGGCTATCACTCGTCTTCTCTCCACGATGCCACAGTAATCTGAGCAGAGTCGATTCTCCGCCAACTGGATAATCTTTACTACATTTGCACTTAGTTCCATCTTCCTTCTGATGTTTATGAGCCTTTCCGCTCGTTTACTTTTATCTAGAAACTTTTTGCAAAAATAAGAAAAAAGTTGTGATTCAAGCGACATTTGGAGTAAAAAATCTCTTTTTAAACCCGTTGGCGGAATTAATTTTTAAAGAAATTTATGTTTAAAAAGTTGTACATATCGCTGATTTTTAGTAATTTAGTAGCGTCCAAACTATTA
>CAVKNU010000093.1:0-9700 GCA_963657465.1 Lachnospiraceae bacterium | reverse complement strand
CGTTGGCAGGGCCTTTCGCCTTCATGTGAGAGATAGGTGTGGCAGCGTCTGGGGTAAATGGACCATTCAAATGTGGTTCCACCTTGGAGAGGTCGATTTCCACAATTTGGTCGTAGAAGGCAGATGGATTGGCAAGCACCTCGTCATCGGCACGCAATTCGGCAGCGTTCTGCTGTGCGAGCACGGCGATTTCCTCTCTGCCTGTCTTGCGGAGGTATTCGTCGGCGTTCTCATCAAATGGGAAGATGGAGCATGTGGCACCTAGTTCGGCTCCCATGTTACAGATGGTTGCCTTGCCTGTGGTGGAGATACTGCCAAGACCCTCGCCGAAGTATTCGAGGATGGCATTGGTACCCCCTTTTACGGTGAGGATGCCGAGAATTTCGAGGATGACGTCCTTAGGGGTAGCCCAACCAGAGAGTTTGCCAATCAAGTGCACACCAATGAGGCGAGGCATCTTCAGCTCCCAAGGCTGACCTGTGAGCACATCCACGGCATCAGCGCCACCTACGCCCACAGCCACCATGCCAAGACCTCCGGCGTTAGGTGTGTGCGAGTCGGTACCCACCATCATGCCACCAGGGAAAGCATAGTTCTCAAGCACCACCTGATGGATGATGCCAGCTCCTGGCCCCCAGAAACCAATGTGATATTTCTGGGAAACGGACTTCAGAAAGTCATAAACCTCCTTGTTGGTCTTGCAAGCCTCAGGCAGGTCCTGAGTAGCTCCCACATCAGCACGAATCAAGTGATCGCAATGTACTGAGGCAGGCACAGCCACCTTGTCCTTGCCTGCATTCATGAACTGCAATAGCGCCATTTGTGCTGTCGCATCCTGCATTGCCACACGATTAGGTCGGAAATCAACATATTCTACACCTCTTTTATATGGGCGCAACTCTGACGGATTGAAAAGATGCGCAAAGAGCACCTTTTCAGCGTAAGTGAGAGGTCGTTTCACTGTAGCCTTAGCCTGGCTTACGCTTTCAGAATACGAAGCATAAAAACTTCTCAGCATTTCAATGTCCAGTATCATCTTATTCACTTTTTATATTAATTATTCACTAAAATCAAGTAATCTGTTTGCAAAAATACTATTTTTTCTGCAAATCGTAGCAATTTCATTTAGAAAATTATCATTTTGCTATCATTTTTCTACATTTTTGATAAACATGTTGTATATTTATTCTTTTTTTAAAGACGACATCCATTGATCTAGCCTACCTTCTCAATATTATTTTGAGAAAAAATTTTGTTCTTTCAACATTTTTTCTTACCTTTGCCGATGTTATGAGAATAGACATCATCACCGTTTTACCAGAAATGCTAGAAGGATTCTTCAACGAATCCATTTTAGCTCGCGCACAAAAGAAGGGTCTCGCAGAGATTCATCTCCACAACTTGCGTGACTACACGCTTGACAAATGGCGTCGAGTGGACGACTACCCTTACGGTGGAAGCGCAGGTATGGTGATGCAGTGTGAGCCTATCGACCGTTGCATCACAGCTCTCAAAGCAGAGCGTGAATACGATGATGTCATCTACGTTTCACCTGACGGAGAAACATTCAACCAAAAGATAGCCAACGAAATGTCCATGCAGGGAAACCTCATTATTCTCTGCGGTCATTACAAAGGAATCGACCAGCGCGTACGCGACCATCTCATCACTCGTGAGATTTCGGTTGGAGATTACGTACTTACGGGTGGAGAATTGGCTGCAGCCATCATCTCCGACGCTGTCATTCGCCTGGTACCTGGAGTCATCAGCGATGAGCAAAGCGCTCTTTCTGATTGTTTCCAAGACGACATTCTTGCCGCACCAATCTACACTCGCCCATCCGACTATAAGGGATGGAAAGTGCCAGAGATTTTGCTTAGTGGAAACGAAGCGAAAATCAGGCAATGGGAATTTGACCAGGCTATGGAGCGCACCAAGCGACTGCGCCCTGATTTACTGAAATAATTTTTTAAGATCAAATAGCCGAGTTAGAGATGCTTTTTGCATTATAAATATTCCTCACAGAAAGCCTCCCCTATCTGAAAGCCCTCCTCGTATAACCGCTCCAACTTATCAGTATCTTTCTCGATTCGTCCCACCTCCAATGGACGAAGCGGACGAATGCAAGTTATCTTACCCGCAGCCTCCAAATCATCAACCATCTGAATTTGTTGATTATAAGCCTGATGGCGATGACTCAAAGCCACACGCAGACGAGGATAGTTCTTATATAAATAAGGTATCTTACGGTCTTTGCCCGTATCACGCCACCCCTTGTTGCGAGTCAAGATGACCACATTGTGCTCATGTCCCATATCAATGGCATGCTGCACAGGGATGCTATCAGCAATACCTCCATCCAACATCGGAATACCATCCACATTCACAATCTTGCTAACATAAGGCAAACTGCTAGAGGCTCTTACGATATCAAGTGCACGCTGACGATCCTGAGTTTCAGAAAGATACATAGCCTGTCCCGTCAAACAATTCGTAGTCACCATTTCAAATCCCTTTGCGTATTTAAAATAGGTGTCGAAGTCGAAAGGCAATAGTTGGTTTGGAAATTTGTCATAAAGCAATTTTCTATCAAAAATACAGCCCTGTGTTACCAAATGTCGAATACCAATGTATTGATACCGAGCCAAATAATCGATATTTGAAATACGAGCACGACGTGGCTGACGGCTCATGTACGACATGCCATTACAAGCACCTGCCGACACTGCCACCACATAAGGGAAATAGAGGTCATGCTTCATGAAAGCATCCAGCACACCACTCGTGAAGACACCTCGCATGCCACCTCCTTCTAACACCAAACCTGTATTTCTATTCACTTTCATAACAAACTAACTATTTTTTATAGCCAAAAGTCACAAAATGTTGGCTCCGATTATTAATTATTTATAAATTCGCACGAAATATGCAATTTTGATTGCAAAGATAATCATTTTTCGGGAAATAATTACTAACTTTGCAGCAAAATAAAGTAAAAATCTAAAAATATGTTTAGTAAGGACACTTACATCAATCGCCGCCAAGAGCTAAAAAAGCTCGTTAAGAGTGGTGTTATTATCATTTTTGGAAATAACAACTCACCTTGTAATTTCCCTAACAACGGTTATTACCCTTTCCGTCAGGACTCAACATTCCTCTATTATTTCGGACAACAGCGTGATGGATTGGTAGGTGTAATTGATATAGACAACGACATCGAAACACTTGTGGGCGATGACATCGACCTCGTGGACATCGTATGGTATGGTAGCGTGGATAGCATACACGACTTGGCAGAACAAGTGGGCGTAAAGAACTCAGCCCCTATGAAGTCGCTCAAGACTATCTGCAACGATGCCATGTCGAAAAAACGCAAGATTCATTTCTTGCCACCTTATCGCCACGACATCAAGATTCAGATTTTCGATCTTCTTGGCATCCATCCTAACCAGCAGAAGGAAGAAGCTTCCATGCCATTGATTCAGGCAGTAGTGAAGATGCGTTCTACCAAGACCCCTGAGGAAATCGAGGAATTGGAGCGTGCTGCAGTTATCGGATACAAGATGCACACCACAGCCATGAAGCTCATCCGTCCAGGTGTGACAGAGAAATACATCGCAGGTCAAGTATCTGGTATCGCCAATTCTTATGGCGCCATGGTTAGCTTCCCTACGATTTTCAGCCAACATGGTGAGATACAGCATGGATATCCATCTATGAACGTACTTGAGGAAGGTCGTCTTGCGCTCTGTGATGCAGGTGCTGAGACCATCAACAATTACTGCTCAGACAACACTCGCACCATGCCTGTCAGCGGCAAGTATAGCCAGCGACAATTAGAAATCTATTCTATCGTAGAAGCTTGCCACGACTATGCTCTCGAAGTAGCTAAGCCAGGTGTGAAATACGCAGATGTGCACTTTGCCGTATGTCGTCTCTTGTTCGACCGCATGAAAGAACTTGGACTGGCTAAGGGCGATACAGAAGAGGCTGTAAGAGCTGGTGCTCATGCCATGTTCTTGCCTCATGGATTGGGTCACATGATGGGTATGGATGTGCATGACATGGAGAATCTCGACCAAATCAACGTAGGCTTCGACGAAGAAGTTCGACCAAATCTGGAGCAATTCGGCACCAACTGCCTACGCATGGGTCGCCGTTTGCAAGAAGGATTTGTCGTAACAGATGAACCAGGTATCTACTTCATTCCTGCCCTCATCGACGACTGGAAGGCTTCTGGACATTGCGCAGAGTTCCTCAACTTCGACAAGATTGAGACTTACAAGGACTTCGGTGGTATTCGCATTGAGGATGATCTCCTTATCACAAAGGATGGTTGCCGCTTCCTCGGAAAAGACCGCATCCCATATCATCCAAAGGATGTAGAGGAGTATATGGCTGCCAATAAAGAGGAAAATCTGCTCTAAGCCATTCCTTGGAAAAATAACACCCCTAACACCAACAAGAAACAACATTATTAATTATAAAGAGAAATTTAATGAAGAAAACATTGATTGTCGCTGCCATGATGGCATTGGTTGCCTCTGGTGCAAGCGCTAAGACAGCTGCAGATTCTGCTGCTATTGCTAAGAACAAGCCTGTATTTACAGTGGTAAAGCAAAATCCTATCACTAGCATCAAGGACCAAAATCGTAGTGGTACGTGCTGGTCATACTCTACCCTCAGCTTC
This sequence comes from Lachnospiraceae bacterium, assembly GCA_963657465.1. GTDB lineage: Bacteria > Bacteroidota > Bacteroidia > Bacteroidales > Bacteroidaceae > Prevotella. The sequence continues at coordinate 5,010 of CAVKNU010000093.1, read as the reverse complement.
TTCGAGAGTGAGATTTTGAAGAACACAGGCAAGACCTACGACTTGAGCGAAATGTATGTAGCTAGCAAGACTTATATGGATCGCGCAACAATGGCTGTCAGAATGCATGGCGACGTGAGCTTCTCACAAGGTGGTAGCGCATACGATGTTCTCTATGCTCTCCAGCACTATGGTATCGTACCAGAGACTGCTATGGCAGCTCCAGGCTCATTGACAGGCGACTCTTTGGCTAACTTCGGTGAGTTCTTCAATGTAATGACTCCATACGTAGAGGCTGTAGCTAAGAGCAATGCAAAGAAGATTTCTTCTGCATGGAAGAGCGGTCTTCAGGGCATCCTCGACTCTTACCTTGGCAAGACTCCTGAGAAGTTTACTTACCAGGGCAAGCAATACACTCCACAGACTTTCTGCCAGAGCTTGGGCTTGAATCTCGATGATTATGTTACTATCACTAGCTATACACACCACCCAATGTGGAGCAAGTTTGCTGTAGAGGTACAAGACAACTGGCGTTGGCCTTTGAGCTATAACGTGCCAATGGAAGACCTCTGCAAGATTATCGACAACGCCATCAACAATGGTTACACTGTAGCATGGGGTGGCGACGTAACAGAGGATGGTTTCACTCGCAAGGGTCTCGGTATCGCTTACGATGTAAAGAAGGTTCGCTCTATGTCTGGCACAGATGCCGACCGTTGGTTCAAGCTCTCTAAGGATGAGAAGAAAGAGAAGTTTGATGAACTTGGCGTCAATGCACCTGAAGTAGTTCCTACACAGGCTATGCGTCAGGAAGCTTTCGACAACTGGGAGACTACCGACGACCACGGTATGCATATCTATGGTATTGCCAAGGACCAGAACGGCAAAGAGTACTACATGGTAAAGAACTCTTGGGGTGAGTATGGCGACTACAAAGGCACATGGTATATGACCAAGGCATTCGTAGCTTACAAGACCATGGACTTCATGGTAAACAAGAATGCCATTCCTAAGGACATCCGCAAGAAGCTCGGTATCTAAAGAGAAAAAAGCTAATTATAGAAAAAGGGCAGCAAACAAGTAAGTTTGCTGCCCTTTTTGCCATCCTTTCCATCATTTTTGTAAATTTCATCTAAAAGATTTCTTAATATGATAATATTTTCGTATCTTTGACGGCAGAATAAAAAAATAATAAAATGCATTTTAAATGGAATTACAAAGCACCAACATTAGAACAGCAAAAATCAGCTAAGGAACTGGGCGAAAAACTCAGCATCAGTCCTATACTTGGTCAGCTTCTCATCCAGCGAGGCATTACCACCGAATCGGCAGCAAAAAGGTTTTTCCGACCACAACTGGCCGACCTGATCAATCCATTCTTGATGAAAGACATGGACATCGCCGTGGATCGCCTCAATGATGCCATGGGGCGCAAGGAGCGTATCCTTGTCTATGGCGACTACGATGTAGATGGATGTACGGCTGTGGCGCTAGTATATAAGTTCCTACAGCAATTTTATTCCAACATCGATTACTATATTCCTGACCGTTATGATGAAGGATATGGCGTCAGCAAAAAAGGAATAGACTTTGCTCATCAGTCTGGTGTCAAACTTATCATTATTTTGGATTGTGGCATTAAGGCAATCCAAGAAATTGAATATGCCAAAAGGCTTGGCATTGATTTTATCATCTGCGATCACCACGTCCCAGACGAGGTGATGCCCCCTGCTGTGGCTATCCTAAACCCCAAACGTCCTGACGACCCCTTCCCTTTCAAGCATCTCTGTGGTTGTGGCGTCGGCTTCAAATTTATGCAAGCTTTTGCCAAGAACAATGGCATCCCTTTCTCACGACTTATTCCACTACTCGACTTCTGCGCAGTAAGTATCGCAGCAGATATTGTACCTGTGACAGACGAAAATCGCATTCTTGCCTTCCATGGACTGAAGCAGCTCAATACCAACCCAAGCATTGGTTTGAAATCCATCATCGACATCTGTGGGCTCAATGGAAGAGAGATTTCCATGAGCGACATCATCTTCAAGATCGGTCCTAGAATCAATGCTTCCGGACGTATGGAAAACGGCAAGCTGAGCGTTGACTTGTTGGTAGAAAGAGATTTTGCCAGTGCACTCCGCATGGCAAAGCACATCAACGAATACAATGAGCAAAGAAAGGACATAGACAAGCAGATGACCGAGGAGGCTAATGTCATCGTATCTCGACTGGAAAGCCAAAAACACAATTCCAGCATCGTGCTCTATGATGAAGGTTGGAAAAAGGGTGTCATCGGCATTGTAGCCTCTCGACTGACGGAAATCTATTTTCGCCCTACAGTCGTTCTCACCCGAGAAGGCGATCTTGCCACAGGCTCAGCACGCAGTGTCACGGGATTTGATGTTTATTCTGCCATCAAGAGTTGCCGCGATTTACTGATCAACTTCGGAGGACACACGTATGCTGCCGGCCTCACACTGAGATGGGAGCATGTGAGAGAATTCCGTGATCGCTTCCAAAGATATGTGGAAGAACACATCGCACCTGAACAAACAGAAGCGATGCTCAATATTGACGCCGTTATCGACTTCAAAGACATCACAAAGCATCTGCAAACCGACCTAAAGCGTTTCTCACCTTTCGGTCCATGCAACCAAAAGCCGATTTTCTGCACCAACAAGGTGTACGACTATGGCACAAGCAAGGTGGTGGGCAGAGAGCAAGAGCATATCAAGCTGGAGCTAGTTGACTCGAAGTCAAGCAATGTTATCAATGGCATCGCTTTTGGCCAGAGTGCGGCAGCTCGATACATCAAGAGCAAGCGAAGCTTTGATATTGCTTACACAATCGAAGAAAATATTTTTAAGAAAAATCAAATACAACTACAGATAGAAGACATCCGCCCAGACTAAGGCTGGGTCTTCTATCTATCCCAAGAAAGGCAAGCATGAACGACTTATTTCAAAAGATATTGCGAACTTACTGGGGGTATTCCGACTTCCGAGGCATCCAACGAAAGATTATAGAAAGCATCGCCAGTGGAAAGGATACTCTCGGGCTCATGCCTACGGGTGGTGGCAAATCCATCACATTCCAGGTGCCTGCCCTTGCCCAAGAGGGTGTCTGCATCGTCATCACACCGCTGATTGCCTTGATGAAAGACCAGGTGCAACATCTCAGAGCACGCAATATCCTCGCTGATGCCATCTATGCCGACAAATCAAGAAGTGAAATCATACAAACACTCGAAAATTGTATTTTTGGAGGCATAAAAATACTGTATGTATCTCCCGAACGCCTTTCGTCCGAGATTTTTCAAACCAAATTGCGCCACATCCATGTAAGTTTCATCACTGTCGATGAAGCTCATTGCATCAGCCAATGGGGTTATGATTTTCGCCCCTCCTATCTGAAGATTGCAGACATCCGAGCCATGAAGCCCGGGGTGCCTATCCTAGCCCTGACAGCCACTGCCACACCGGAAGTGGTGGATGACATACAAGAAAAGCTCCATTTTGCCCAAAAGAATGTGTTCAAAATGAGTTTTGAACGCAAAAACTTAGCCTATATCGTCAGGACTACATCCAGCAAACTGGATGAGATGACGCATATCCTAAAATGTGTAAAGGGAGCTGGAATTGTCTATGCACGCAGCCGTAAGCGCACCAAAGAGATTTCCACCTTGCTCAACCAACAAGGCATTACTTCCACATTCTATCATGCTGGGCTTGATCCTGTCATAAAAGATGAACGACAGAAAGCATGGCAAAATGACGAAGTGAGAGTGATGGTAGCCACCAATGCTTTCGGCATGGGCATCGACAAGCCAGACGTGCGCATTGTGATACACATAGACTGCCCCGATTCCTTGGAAGCCTATTTCCAGGAAGCAGGAAGAGCAGGAAGAGATGGCAACAAATCATACGCCGTATTACTCTATGAAGCAAGAGACAGCAACAGGCTAAAAAGTCGCATCAACGATACTTTCCCTGACAAAGAACTTATCAAGGATGTTTATGAGCACCTCGCCTACTTCTTCCAAGTAGGTGTGGCTAGTGGCTGTGGCAAGACGTTTGATTTCAGCATCGAGAAGTTCTGCTATACTTACAAATATTTTCCGACCAAGGTAGATGCTTCCCTCCGCATCCTGGAGCGTTGTGGATACATTCACTACGAAGACAATCCTGACGGAAAAGCACGTGTCATGTTTCAGTTAGGCAGAAATGAGCTCTATCTATTGGAGAATCTTTCCACGAGCGAAGATACAGTCATTACGACCTTATTACGCACATACGGAGGACTGTTCACCGACTTTTGCTACATCGATGAGCACATGCTAGCCCATCAAGCTGGGCTTACCATCCAACAAGTGTATTTTGCCCTCAAGAATCTGTCTGCACGCCATATCATCAAGTTCATACCTCGGCAAAAAATACCTTACATCACCTACACTCAAAATCGAATAGACGGAAGCAAGGTCATCATTCCGGAGGAAGTATGGGAAAAAAGGCGTGAACAATACATAAAACGTGTAGAAAGCATGCTCCACTATGCCCAAAATGATTATACCTGCCGCTCTCGACAACTTCTTAAATATTTTGGAGAAGAAAGCAAGGAAGACTGCCATCAATGCGATGTCTGCCTAGACAAAAAAGAGCATGACTCTGTGACCCAAGCCATGTTCAAACAAGCCCAAGAGGAGATTCTCAACATGCTGTCAGACAAACAGAAACATCTCCTGACAGACATAAAGAAAATCCAACTACCTGCTCAGCAAGTAGAAGATGCGCTAGAATATCTTGCCCGAGAAAACATCTTGCGCACAGATGATTCCTATATTTATCTCCAATAAAATAAAACAAAACACCTCTATAAACAAAAACCACGCTAAACAATACAGCATGAAAAAAGGGAACAACCTTCTCAGGCCATCCCCTTTCCAACATTATGTACGAGAAAAAAATTAGTTGTTCTCTGGACGAAGTTTACGTACTGTAACACCAGCCTGCCACATCTCCTTGTTGCGCATAG
>CAVKNU010000092.1:0-9804 GCA_963657465.1 Lachnospiraceae bacterium | reverse complement strand
CATGACATCATGCTCTGATTTCCTGGACGAGCCAATCCGTGGTCAGCAAGACATGGAAAACTATTTCACCACTGAGGATGAGTGTACCAAACAAATCACAGGTTGCTACAACTTCCTCGATTGCCGTGGCTGGTGGCAGATTTATAAGTTCTACAACATGTGCAACATGGTTAGCGACGACGAGTGGATGGGTAATACCACACAGGACCCAGGCGACTATCGTTGTGCAGCTCACTTCACAGGCAACACCATCGACGTAGGTAATGCTTGCCAGAACTTCTGGCAGTATCGTTACAAGGGTATCACTCAGTGCAACATTGCCATCGAGAAGATTCCTAACGTAACGTTCAACGATGAGAAACTCCAGAAGCGTCTCATCGCAGAGGCTAAGTTCCTTCGTGGTTTCTACTATTTCGACTTGGTTAAGAACTTCGGTGGCGTGCCTATCGTTCTCTCTTTGCAGATGCCTAGTGAGGTACAAGGTATCACACGTGCCAGCAAGGAAGATACATACGCTCAGATTGAGCAGGACTTCAAGGATGCTATCGCTGATCTCCCAAAGCGCACAGAACAATCTGACGATGAGATTGGTCGTGCTACAAGTGGTGCAGCCAAGGGCTTTTTGGCTAAGGTTTACCTCTATCAGGGTAAATACGCAGAGGCAGAGCCTCTCTTGCAAGACCTTTGCAAACGTGGTTCATACGCTAGTGGCACTCCTGAGTATAAGTTGATGGATGACTTTAGCAAGGTGTGGAACCTTGATTACAACAATGGTGAGGAAAGTCTCTTTGAGATCCAGACCATGGACGATACCCAGTACGACCTCGGTGAGCACTACTCTGTAGTAGTAGGTTCTCGTGATGACTCAGGTTGGTCTTGGGGTCAGCCTACCAGCGACTTGGAGAATGCATTCAAGAACGCAGGTGACAATGTTCGTTTGCGCTACACCATTCTTCACGATGGCGAGACAGATGTTCCTGGTGATCCTTCATGGAATGAGGACAACCCATACCCTATCTCAGCAGCTAAGCATAAGTCAGGCCGTTGCAACATGAAGTTGTACATTCCAGTGGCAAAGCGCCCTAGTCCATACGATGCTGTTCACAACCCATTGAACATCCGTTTGCTTCGTTATGCAGAAGTATTGTTGATGTATGCAGAGGTTGAGAATGCACTCAACAATGACTCTGAGGCTCGCTGGGCATTGAACCAAGTACGTGAGCGTGTACACCTTGCCGATGTCACCTCTTCCGGCAAGACCTTGCGTGATGCCATCCGTACTGAGCGTCGTCTTGAGTTAGCACTCGAAGGTACACGTCTTGACGACATTCGCCGTTGGAAGATGGATGATGGCAAGACTATGATGGAGCACCTCTTCGGTCCTAACGGAACTTTCGTGAAGTACAACACCGTAGAGTCAACCGACCCATACGAGACAACCAACCAGAAGGAAAACAGCAACAAGGGTATCAGCTTCCAGGCTCCTCGTGATTTGCTCTTCGCCATCCCTAACTCTGAGATTACCATGTCAAATGGTACCATCGTACAGAACGAGGGTTATCAGTAAAAAGCATTTCCCTAGTTAGGAAAAAACTTTGGGCTAGTTAAACTATAAGATACAAGGGGCAGGACCTCAACGCCCTGCCCCTTCTTCTTTTTACCTCTAAACACTTCTAACAATGAAATTATCAACGATCATTAGCCTCACCACAGGCCTCATGCTGGCAAATACAGCACAGGCACAATCTACTTACACTTTCCATATTTCTCCGAAGATTGCCTATCAAACAATGGCAGACTTTGGTGCTAGTGACTGTTGGACGGCAGACTTTATCGGCAAGTACTTCAATGATACCGAAAAAGAAAAAGCTGCTCAATGGCTGTTTAGCCAAGAAATGGACGCACAGGGAAATCCTAAAGGCATCGGCCTATCCATGTGGCGCGTTAATCTTGGAGCAGGAACCGCCGAACAAGGATCAAACAGTGGTATTGACGATGAGACACGTCGTGGATACTGCTATCTCAACACAAACGGAACATACGATTGGACTAAATCTTCCGGACAACAATATTTCATGCAACAAGCTAAGAAGTATGGTGTTGACCACTTCTTGCTTTTCTCCAACTCTGCTCCCGTACAGTTCACCAAGAACGGAAAGGGATACGCCAACGCTGGAGTTCAAGGCAGCAACCTTGAAGACAAACACTACGGCGATTTCGCCAAATTCCTTACGACAACAACTAAGCACTTCATTGATGAAGGCTACAATATAACACTCATCGACCCAGTAAATGAGCCACAATACGATTGGACTAGCGGACAGGAAGGTTCACCATGGACCAATGAATGCATTGCCAAACTGGCTCGTGAACTAGATGCTTCCATCACGCAACAAGGCATTTCTTCACAAATTCTCCTTCCAGAAGCGGGTAGTTGGAAACCACTCTATCAGGAAAACCCTGATACAAAAAGAGCCAACAATCAGATAGAAGCATTCTTCAATCCTACCAATACAAATACTTACATTGGAGACTTGAAGAATTTGAAGAAAGCTGTAGCAGGACATAGCTACTGGACTTTCGGCACAAACGATGATCTTGTGAATATCCGAAAAGCTGTGGCAGAAAAAGCTGAAGAATATAACCTGGAAGTACATCAGACAGAATGGAGTATGCTCGACAAGGAGCCTTCCACCTCTGCAGGATTCCCTGCTAGTTATGACGCAGCAAGCTATATGGACATCGCTCTTTACATGGGCAAACTCATCCATTGCGACTTGACTTTCGGAAACATGACATCTTGGAACTATTGGACGACATTCGCACAAGAGAAATGGGGACATAAGAACCGTTTCTATCTCATTCGTATAAATGCCCAGGGAGACAACGAAGCAGAAAGCTATGGCGACATCAAGCGTGGAGGAACACTTACCGACAATGCCAACCTTTGGGTTCTCGGCAATTACAGCCGTTTCATCCGCCCAGGCTATCAACGTATCGACATGACATCCCCTCAACCTATCAGCCTCAACAAGCTCATGGGTTCAGCATTTATCTCGCCTGATGGCAAACGACTGGTTTTGGTATATGTTAATATGGGATCGACAACAGGAGTCAAACTCGAAGTAGAAGGACAAGCAAGTGCCAAAAGCATCCACCTCTATCGCACTTCTGCCACAGAATGTCTGAAGAATATCACAGATACCTATTCCCTTGGAAGCCGTATTCTCATCCCTTCTCAAACTGTCAATACGTTCGTTATCGATTTTGAGAATAGTCTTGTAGCAACAGGTATTCGTCCTATTGTCAACGAGCAACCACTCGACAATCAAACCATCTACAACCTAGAGGGCAAGAAAATGGCTGAAGGAAACAACAAGGACAAGGTCTCTCAGCTTCCTCAAGGCATCTATATACAGAACGGAAAGAAATTCATCATCAAATAACAGTAGGAATATGAAAAAAATAATGATACAACTAGGGGCTTTATCCCTAATGCTTGCATTGGGCGGAACGGCTTTTGCCAACAATCATGCCACGCAATACACCATCCTCACCCACTCGCCAGAGCAACACATCCAGCACTTTGGAGCCAGTGATGCTTGGAGTATGCAATTCTTGGGATTGTGGCCAGAGCAACAACAAGAGCAAATAGCCGACTGGCTATTCAGTACAGAGAATGACAGTCAAGGCAAGCCCAAAGGCATCGGCTTGTCTATCTGGAGATTCAATCTCGGTGCCGGTAGCGAAGAACAAGGTGAGGCTGCCCAAATACAAAGAGGCACACGCACCCAATGTTTTCTCAATGCCGATGGCACTTACGATTGGAGCAAACAAGCAGGACAACGCAAGTTTCTGAAACTTGCCAAACAAAGAGGCGTTCCTTACATCCTCGCATTCTGCAACTCGGCTCCAGTGTTCTATACAAAGAATGGATTGGCTACCAATACAGGACGTGGCGGAACCATCAACTTGAAAGATGACTGCTATGATAAGTTTGGCAAATTTATCGCCACTTCCCTCAAAGGCATCGAAGAGCATGATGGTGTTCATATCGATTATATCAGCCCTAACAATGAGCCTGATGGCCATTGGAACTGGTTGGGTCCTAAACAAGAAGGTAGTCCTGCCACCAATCGCGAAGTGGCACATGTGGCAAGAGAGGTGAGCAAGGCTTTGGTTAAGACCAAGCTCAACACCCAAATTCTCATCAATGAGTCGAGCGACTATCGCTGTATGTTGGGCACTCACGAGACCGACTGGCAACGTGGCTACGAAATCAAGTCTTTCTTCACCAAAGACAGTACCAAGACCTATCTTGGAAATGTAAAGCAATTGCCACGTCTCATCGGAGGCCATAGCTATTGGACCAACACTCCTATCCCATATATGAGAGAGGTGAGAATGCAATTACGTGAAGCCTGCAAACAGCAAGGCATCAAATTCTGGCAAACTGAGATTTGCATCATGGGCAATGATGAGGAAATAGGTGGAGGAACACCCTACGACTTCTCCATGAAGACAGCCCTTTATGTGGCTCGTGTCATCCATCACGACTTGGTATATGCCAATGCAGAAAGTTGGAGTTGGTGGCGTGCTGCCGGAGGTGACTACCGTGATGGCCTCATCCGCATCTATAGCAAAGACGGATGGAAGAGTGGATGGGCAGTAGATTCTAAGTTGATGTGGGCACTTGGCAATTACAGCCGCTTTGTACGTCCGGGTGCTCAACGATACGACATCTCCACCCTATCAGCAGAAGGAAAGGTTATCAAAGAAGGATATAACGATCCTATGGGAGTGATGTGTTCTGCCTACAAGAATACGGATGGCAAATGGGTAATCGTGGCTATCAATTATTCGGAAGACATGAAACCTGTCTGCTTCAAATTGGATGAGGGAAGCGTCAAGAATTGGCAACTATACCGCACTAGTGATATTTCTTCGGAAAGTTTAGCTCCAGTAGGTATCTCTGATGGTAACACCGAACTTACCCCTCGTAGCATCACAACTTTTGTAGAAAAATAACGAATTAATAACCCCAAAGATATAACAAGAATGAAATTATCAACTACGATTCAATCATTGGCATTGGCCTCTTTGCTCTTGGCAGCACCAGCATCTATGAGCGCAGCCAAGAAAGGAGGAACATTCACTACAGGCAACAAGACTTTCCTTCTTAATGGCAAGCCTTTTGTAGTGAAAGCTGCCGAATTACACTATCCTCGTATTCCACGTGCCTACTGGGAACATCGCATCAAGATGTGCAAGGCACTCGGCATGAACACGGTTTGTCTTTATGTTTTTTGGAACATCCATGAACAAGAGGAAGGCAAGTTTGACTTTACTGGTAACAACGATGTCGCTGCCTTCTGCCGCTTAGCCCAGAAGAACGGCATGTATGTCATCGTACGTCCAGGCCCATACGTTTGCGCAGAATGGGAAATGGGTGGATTACCTTGGTGGCTCCTTAAGAAAAAAGACATTCGCCTACGTGAACAAGATCCTTACTTCATGGAACGTGTGAAGATTTTCGAGAAGAAAGTAGGCGAACAATTGGCTCCTCTCACCATCCAGAATGGAGGTCCTATCATCATGGTACAGGTAGAGAACGAATATGGTTCCTACGGCAAGGACAAGCCTTATGTAAGTGCCATTCGTGATATTGTACGTGAGAGTGGATTCGACAAGGTAAGCCTCTTCCAATGTGACTGGTCTTCCAACTTCCTGAACAATGGTCTCGACGACCTTACTTGGACCATGAACTTTGGTACAGGTGCCAACATCGATGAACAATTCAAACGCTTGGGTGAAGTACGCCCTGATGCACCTAAGATGTGTTCTGAATTCTGGAGTGGATGGTTTGACAAGTGGGGAGCTCGCCATGAGACCCGACCTGCCAAGGACATGGTAGAGGGTATGGACGAGATGCTCAGCAAGGGAATCAGTTTCTCCCTATATATGACTCACGGAGGAACAAGCTTCGGACACTGGGCTGGTGCCAATTCTCCAGGTTTCCAACCAGACGTCACTTCTTATGACTACGATGCACCTATCAACGAATGGGGACAGGCTACACCTAAGTTCTATGAGTTGCAGAAGATGATGGCGAAATACAACAATGGCAAGAAACTGCCCGCAGTACCTAAGGCACCAATGCCTATCATCAGCATACCTCAGTTTAAGTTGACCGAATACAAGCCATTGAGCTATGGTATCGGCAAGGAGAAGGAAAGTACAGCACCACGCTGTTTCGAGGATATGGATATGGGATGGGGAACCATGGTATATGAGACCACAGTACCAGCCATCGAGGGTACTTCTACACTCACAGGCGAGTTCCACGACTTTGCCCAGATATTCGTCAACGACAAGTATGTTGGCAAGATAGACCGTGTGAAGAATGAGAAATCTCTCGAATTGCCAGCCATGCCACAAGGTGCCAAGCTCACCATCATCGTGGAAGGCATGGGAAGAATCAACTTTGGTCGTGCCATCAAGGACTACAAGGGTATCATTGGTAACGTAACCCTCTCTTCACAGAAGGAGAATTGCGACATCACCCTCACCCCTACTTTCTGGCTCAACAGTACCATCGCTGATGATTACCAGACTGCTGTCAAGGCACTCAGCATGCCAACTAATCGTATGAAGCAACTAGAGACCAAGGCTGGTTATTACCGTGGCTATTTCACTGTCAATAAAGTGGGCGACACCTTCCTTAATATGGAAGCCTTTGGCAAGGGACAAGTTTATGTAAATGGTCATGCCCTCGGTCGTTTTTGGCATATCGGTCCTCAGCAGACTCTTTATTTGCCTGGATGCTGGTTGAAGAAAGGTAAGAATGAAATTATCGTATTAGACGTTGTTGGTCCACAAGGAGAACCTACAGCCTTCTGCCAGAACAAGCCTGAGCTAGACAAATTGCATTTGGAAAAGAGCAACAAGCACAATGAGCCAGGTAACCGTATGGATTTGAATTCTGACACTCCAGTATTGAAAGGTGAATTCAAGGCTGGCAATGGTTGGCAGACTTTGAAGTTTGACAAACCTGCCACAGGTCGCTATTTTGCCATCCAGGCAGAAAGCAGCCAGAATGGTGACTCTCAGATTGCCATTGCCGAGGTTTATCTCCTCGATGCACAAGGCAATCGTATCGACCGCAACAACTGGGTGGCTCATTATGCTGACAGCGAGAAGGGTAACTCTACACTCGACAAGATGTTCGACTTGCAAGAAAGTACTTATTGGCAAACAGAGAAGGGAGCTTCCTTCCCTCATCTCGGTATTGTCGATATGGGCAAGGAAGTAACCATTTCTGCCCTCGAATACTTGCCTAGGGCAGAGCAAGGAGCACCAGGAAGCGTAAAGGCATTCAAACTCTATGTAAGAAAATAAACAAAAAGCATAAAATTCCACAACAGATAAGGCTTATTTAGAATAATTTCAGTACCTTTGCACGCATAAACACTAATACATATTATATGTTAACAGACATTGAAATTGCTAAATCAGTTAAGTTGCGCCCTATCAACGAGGTAGCAACAGAGCTTGGAATCCATGAAGACCAAGTGGAAAACTACGGCCGTTACATCGCTAAGATTACCACTGGCCCCATTGACAAGAACAAGTTCGATCATCATCATCTTATCCTTGTCACTGCCATCAGTCCTACCAAGGCAGGCAATGGAAAGACCACCGTCAGTGTGGGCTTGGCATTAGGTATGCAGCAGATAGGCAAGAAGGCTGTTGTGGCATTACGTGAACCATCCCTCGGTCCTTGTTACGGTATGAAGGGTGGCGCTGCAGGTGGTGGCTACGCACAGGTTTTGCCTATGGAGAAGATCAACCTCCACTTCACAGGCGACTTCCATGCCATCACCGAAGCCAACAATATGATTGCAGCCTTACTCGACAACTATCGTTACCAGCATGAGGCAGAAGGATTCAAACTCAAGAAAATCCTTTGGCGACGTGTTATGGATGTGAATGATCGTGGTCTCCGTTGCATCATCACTGGTATCGGCGACAAGAATGGAATTGAGACGGAATCAGGATTCGACATCACCCCTGCTTCAGAAATCATGGCGATCATGTGCTTTGCCACTAGTATAGAAGACCTTCGCCGTCGTATCGACAATATCTTGTTGGGTATCACCGAAGACGACAAACCTTTCACCGTTAAGGATATGGGGGTAGGTGGAAGTATCGTAGCACTCTTACTCGATGCTTTGAAACCGAACCTCGTACAGACCACAGAGGGTACTCCTGCCTTTGTACACTGCGGTCCTTTTGCCAACATCGCCCATGGTTGCAACTCGGTCATGGCAACAGCTGCAGCTCTTGAATATGGCGACTATGCTATCACTGAGGCAGGATTCGGTGCCGACTTAGGTGCAGAGAAGTTCTACGACATCAAGTGTCGCAAGACAGGTCTCCAACCAGACCTCACCGTACTCGTTGTTACTCTCCAAGCTTTGAAAATGCACGGAGGTGTGGCTTTGGAAGACATCAAGAAGCCAAACATCGAAGGTATGGAGAAGGGTTACTGGAACCTCGACAAGCATGTCAAGAATCTACAAAGCTTCGGACAGACCGTTGTCATAGCGTTCAACAAGTTTGCTACCGATACAGAAGAAGAAATTGAAGTATTGCGTAAGCACTGCGAAGAGATGGGATGCGGTTTTGCCGTAAACAGTGCCTTTGCCGAAGGAGGCAAGGGAGCTATTGAATTGGCTAATCTCGTGGTAAAAACCATCGATGAGCGTCCATCAGCTCCTCTCTACTTCGCCTACGATGACGATGACACCGTGGAAGAAAAGATAGAGAAGGTAGCCTTCAACCTCTATGGCGCAGGCAGCGTAACCTTGAGCGATAGTGCCAAGGCAATGATTGAGGACATCAAGAAGATGGGGGCAGAAAAGTTCCCTATCTGTATTGCCAAGACACAATACAGTTTCTCTACCGATGCCAAGGCATACGGACCTACCGAAGGCTTCGAGCTTCACGTTCGTGACATCACCGTCAATATGGGTGCCGAGATGATTGTGGTTATTGCAGGTCCAATCATGCGTATGCCAGGACTTCCTAAGAGTCCACAAGCAGAGCGCATTGATGTGGTGAATGGTGAAATCACGGGTCTTTCATAGCCTGAGAGGAAGCGAGGCTAAACTCGCAACCACAATATAATTGATTATAGAATGAGTTGAGGCGAAGCAATTCGCCTCTTCTTGTTTGTAAGCCTCCCTTACGCCAATTCATATCCCACCACTCCACATCAGGACAATTTCTTACAGCAAAATGCCCTGCTAGATCTATCTGTTGGATATTCTTCCATCGAGAAGAAGCCAAGGTTGTTGTCAGCAAATGGAATCCATGTTCTTGTGCATAGTGAGCAGCACGACACAATCTATATTGGAAACAAACCGAGCAACGAGAGCCACGCTCTGGTTCATTTTCCAATCCTTTTATCATTGCACGCCAATCCTCATGGTCGTATTCGTCTTCCACATAAGGTACATTCTGTGCCTGCAAGAATCTTATCAACTCTTGCTTTCTGATTTCATACTCTTGTAAAGGATAGATATTGCTATTGCTGAAAAACACAGTTGGTTTCATTCCATTACGAAGCATGCACTCCACAATGGCTGCCGAACAAGGTGCACAACAAGCATGAAGTAACACGGCATGACCTTCAGCCTTGCTACCATCCGGTAAAGTAAGCTTTACGAATTTATATTGATCTTTAGGAAGTATCTTCATGATTTTAAACTGTCTATAAAACAAAAAAACAAATGGGGTACA
>CAVKNU010000091.1:0-9876 GCA_963657465.1 Lachnospiraceae bacterium | reverse complement strand
GAGGGGTCGCACATGAAGCCAATTTTGCTCAAGTTATTTTTTACACATTACTAAAGTTTCCCACCCCATAAAATGGTCTCGGTTAAAAACTCAATTTTGAACACCCTACCTGTAAGGACAGCTACATAAAGCTCAGCAATAAAGACACAAAAGGACACAACCCCTATTCTTTCCCGCCACTTTAAACGGGTGTTAAACAGACGTTAAATAGGCGTTAAAAGCAAGCCGGGCATTTGGTTTATACCGCAAACTCTATTACCTTTGTAGTGTATTCCCGGACAAGAACTCTTATTGGTGGTGGCCATGAAATACAAACAGACAAGCAACTAACTAACAACATAAAACATGAAGAAATTACTTTTATCTCTCGCCACATGCCTCGTCGCGATGAGCATGATGGCTCAAACACAAGTGAAGGTGGCAGCTGGTGTTCTCGAAGGCAAAGACCTGTCGGGCATCAAGGTGTTCAAGGGCGTACCATTCGCCGCTCCTCCCACGGGCGACCTTAGATGGAAGGCTCCGCAAGCCGTTACCCCTTGGGTGGGGGTACGCAAGGCTACCGAATATGGGCCTAACCCGATGCAGGAAGCGATCTACGGCGACATGAACTTCGGGACGAAGGTGAACAGCGAGGACTGCCTGTACCTGAACATATGGACTCCTGCCAAGACTATGAAGGAGAAACTGCCCGTGTTGATTTATTTCAACGGCGGTGGACTGATGGCAGGAAGCGGCAGCGAGCCGCGCTATGCGGGCGACGCAATGGCGAGAAAGGGCATCATCTCCGTAACAGCCAACTACCGGGAGGGGATCTTCGGTTTCTTTGCCCACCCACAGCTCTCCAAGGAGACAAGCTACAAGGGGTCTGGCAACTACGGATTCATGGACCAAGTGGCTGCCATACGCTGGGTGAAGGACAACATCGGGGCTTTCGGAGGAGACCCCGACCGCATTACCATCGTGGGCGAATCGGCCGGGTCAATGTCGGTAAGCGCATTGATGGCGTCACCGCTCTGCCAAGGCTTGTTTGCGCAGGCTATGGGATCGAGCGGTTCGATACTGAGTTTTCAAAAGGTCACTACCCTGAAGGAAGCTGAACAGAAAGGGGTTGCTTTGGCACAGCAGATAGCCCAGCAATTAGCGAATGAAACGGGAAAGAAGGTCGGCAAGAACTCGGGCGAGAAGAACCTCAAGGAGCTTCGTGCCCTATCTGCGGAGCAGCTCATGAAACTCGCTGCCGTGAAAAACATCCCTACCTATAACATCGACGGATATTTCCTGACGGAGCAGCCCGTAGAGACCTTCGCCAAGGGAAACCAGACCAAGGTGCCGCTACTTGTAGGCGGCAACAACCTGGAAATGAGTCCATGGAGCATGCTTGCCGGCAAGCAGCCTAACATGGAGAACTTGAAGGCTGGGGCCAAGTATCTCTTCGGCGAGAACGTGGACGAGGCGTTTCGGCTCTATGGCATCAACAGCGACAAGGATGTACTGGAGCAACCGGGCGTAAACTTGGCGTCTGACCTCTTCCTCGACTACGCTACATGGAAGTGGGGCAACATGCACAAGTTGACGAGCGGACAGCCTGTTTACCGTTACCGCTATTGCCACCCGCGCCCTGCCATGGCAATCAAGGGGAAGGTTGCAGGACTGGCTGGAGGCGTACAGGATGCTGAAGAGGGACAGGCTGCACTGCCACAGGACAAGGGGGCCGTTCACTCTGCCGACATAGAGTATGCGATGGGCACGCTACCCACCAACCGCATCTACGACTGGCAACCGGAGGACTATATGGTTAGCGACATCTTCAGCCAGTACTACGTCAACTTCGTGAAGACCGGCAACCCTAACGGATTGGGATTAGTGGACTGGCCTTCGACCAACGGCAAGGCCGTCGCCCCTGTGCTCCAGATAGATGTCAAGACTGAGGTAAAGGCCGACGAGCAGATGGAAAAGCGATACGAGTTTATCGACAGCCTGTTCTGGAAGAAATAGCAGCGACATAGTAAGTGCAGCGTCCCCGCTGCACACTCATCTATAACTGCGTCCTCGCTGCACATTAGGAAATATTCCAGCCTTAGCATGTATAAATCGGATTGTTCTCAAGCGAATAGTAGAGGGTGTATCATAAGTCCATGACACACCCTCACTTCCAAGAGTTACCTTGCTACGGTCTAATCAGTAAACAAGGCAAGTGAAATCGCAGATTGGGCTGCAGAAGTCTTGTGCTTGCTGATTTGTGCTACCAGCTACTGGAGCTGTCTCGATACGCTCTTCAAGATCCTCCACGTAAGCCTGATCGAAGAGATCGTTGTTTACAGATTTGATAATTTTCTTTGTCATAATCATAATAATTTAATTAATTGATAAATAGTCAACTAATACATAATTAGTCAACAAGTTAAGTAAATTTCTTTGAATATTCGTGAAATTATTGTCAATGCTTTACTCGAAATATTTCTTGTTTTTGTGGTAAACCTTGTTGACAGAAGTCTTGAACAACTCTCTTACAAGTTTACAGTTATGTGTCTTAGCTTTAAGTGGGCAACCACCACGGCATAGGAAAACGAATTTGCACTTTGAACAGGTTTCCTTCTCAGATACATTATGGGAATGGATTTCCTCAAGGTTAGGGAAGAATTCGACTCTGTCCTTACAGTATTTCCCGACCACCTGTTTTCCATCACCTATTCGTTCCCAACAAGCGTAGATGTTACGATATGGGTCGAGCAGGTACGAATTAGAAGGTGCCCCGCAATATGTAGGTTGCAGCATCAAACGCTGGCCTTTGGTGATGGAATCAGAGATGCGCCTATAGAATCCCTCATCCTCGAAATTGAAATCTGGATGCTTCTCGTAAACGTCAATATACTCCTTGTAGGGCATATAGTTTACATCCTTGGCCTTATCGTCATTTTCTTTCAAGTCATCAAGATAATCATAGATCAAGGCGCTGTTGAGCTGGAATAATGGATTTTTGTAAAAACCTTTCTTCTCGAATAGCCCATGGAGAGCACTAATCTTGTCGATGTTCTCCATGTTTGTATTCATTCGAATGGATACCTTGCATCCCTTGTTCAAGATCATCTCGACATTAGATAGAATCTTGCTGAAGGTTGGGTAACCGTCCTGATGGACACGAGTGGTATTGTGTTGGTCACGTGGACCATCGATGGTAATCTGCAATGCACCCAGTTTGTCTGGACCCAGGATGTCCTCATAGTTCTCAAGCTCGAAACCATTCGATATAGCAGCGAACCTGTATCCGAGACTGACACCTTTATTTACGATATACTTAACTACCTCCTGGTTCTTCTTCAGCAGAGGCTCACCTCCATAAAGAAGCAATCCACGGTAACGTTTCTCCTTGACAGGCTCAATGGTTGCCAATGCCTCGTAGGCTTCGTCCACCATCTCCTTGGTGAAAGTTTTCTGTGACCAGTTTTTCCCGAAGTTAGATATTCTTGACTCATAACAGTATGGACATCTGAAATTACAATTATATGTGATGATAAACCCGAAGCACTTGATTCCATTGAGGTTCTTCTTGTGGAGCAGATTAGCCAGGTCCTTGACATGCTTGACTTCCTCCTCTATAGTCTTCTCCGTGATATAGCCACGCCTGTTCAGATGGTCGAAATTCTCCTCGCCAAAAGGGAAGGTACTGCGATCTAAAGTGTCCTTGTTATCTTTTAGATAGGTAGCTAACTCACGGTCAATAAGGTCGATCGCTCCTGTGTAACCATGAACCAATATATTCTGGTTCTTATCTGTAATCTTTGTATCAATTACATAATTTGATAATCTTGCCATAACTTAATTGCTTTTATAATTGGAATTTTCAATGAAATGTCTCCCGTTGAGTTATTTCATTATAGAGCTTGGATAAATCCTATTGGAGTTGTTGATTTCTGGACTCACCTTCTTTCCGACATTCAGTCGCCATGCGACCTTCAGATAAGCATTTTCCTGTTCCATTTTGTTGAATATGGAGCGAGCGTAACCATAATTAGCGTCGGAATAGGTAGAAGTCAGGTAATTACGTGCTGTGAATAAGTTATTTGTTCCAATCTCCAAGAGCCATCGCCCCAGATTATATCTGGCGTTGGTGCCCCATCTGAAGAAATCCTTCTCCTCGATTCCTGTATTCTCGAGACGACATTCCTTGATCTTTCCATAAATATTGATCATGAAGTCTTTATAGGTGTAAGTGGCATCTAATCTCATCCTCCATGTATCCTTGCTCTTGTCTATATAGCCATTGAAACCGTTATGGATGTAGGCAAGTTCCGATTTCAGCACAAGCGAATTGGCGATGTTCCATGTGCCGAAGAACACGGCTATATTCTGGCGAAGGTTGGTGTCAGAGGTATATGTGGAAATCATGACATCATCCTCTGCGACGTATCGTGGGACTGCCAAATGCATATAGGTATTATTGATGAGCATCAACTGAAAGTTGAAATTTTTCAAAAACGCATTGTAGGCGAGGCCAATATTGTAGATGCGTGTGATGTCCTGCTCAGCGTTACCTCTATGCTGGAGGAAAGGATTCTTGCCAAGGCTGGCTTGGTTGAAAGTGTTCAATGTCGGGAAACTGTTGCCAACGTTGGCGTTGAGGCTGAAAGCGTGGCGCTCAAATGGTGTGTATCGGAGTGTGACACTTGCTCTCGGAAGCACCTTGCTGGTCTTTTTAGCCCCCTCCAGACGATACAGAAGCCACGATGCTCCCGCTTGAAGGTTCAGCATGAGACGCTTACTGAAATTGTTCATGTAGCCAGTCTGAAGCATCCCCTCGTTAGAGTAGAAGTGTTGGTCAAGGTTGACATTTCCCATATAGCGGACGTTGCTCCTTGTGTAGTTGTCTTTCACCACCACACTGAACTTCTGAGACTTGACCATCTTGCTATAACTGACGAAATTCTTCAACTGCCAGATATCCTCATTGACATTGGAGAGGAAACGATAGCCTTCTTCCTTGATGTCATCGTTATAACGGTTGTCTCCATAAGAAAAATCCACGTTCGCCGACAACATCTGACCTTTGCCCAGAACAATATTGCCAAAGGCGTTGACCTCGGGATAAAAGCTACGTGAGGAACTACCCTCGCTTGAGAATCGCGACACCTTATTCCCAGAGTCGTCAATGATGACCCTGCCCAAAACCTCCTGAAACGGCTTCTCGTCACGTACAGCCGATACCTTGATCCCCATGTTATAAGTACTTGCAGACTTAGTAACGTTGAGTTGTAGATACTGGTTGTCTTTCTTGTTGCGGTTGTCAAGAATGTTAGTAGAGCGCAGAACGCTACGTCCGGGGAAAGTATATTCTTCCCGCTCATGTGAACCTGCATTACCAAAGTTCGATAGGTTATTACCAGCGAACAGACTTACTTTCGTATGCCCAAGGTTCCATTGTGCGGTAGCATTAAAGGTATTCATCATATAGCCGATGTACTGTGTGTCATCAAAGGCATAGTAAGCGCCGTTAGTGCTTGAATGGGTGATGATGTTCAAAGAGATGGGATCGTTGATAAACTTGCCCGAAGGTATGTCGATATAGTCGATGCGGACAATGGAACTGGGCTTGATATTCCTGAGTTCAGCATTGTTGGCCTTCTCACCATTGATATAGACCGCTATCTCTTGGCCGAGCCGGGTGACACTTCCTTTTTGACGGTCGACATCGAGACCAGGCATCATGATGCCATAGATTACGTCAAAGCCATCAGTAGCCAATTTCAACTGTCCTTTTTGGGGGATGATTGTTATGCCATCGCTCTTCTTGATGACTTTGTCCGCCTTAACCTCGACGGTGTTGAGGGTGAAGGTGCTGTCCTCCATGGCTAGTCTCAAAGAATCAACTTGTTGCTGTGCGCCAGCATCGGTAACTACGGCAAGGATCATGACTGCGGCCGCCATAATCTTCTTGGTTTTGACATATCTGATATTTGCAATAAGTTGTATCGTGAACATTTTGAAGATGGAAAAATATGTGATAGCGATACATGTCATGAAAAGCAATTGTGGGATGAGATATGAGATGAACTTCCAGCTGACCTCACCTGAGGAAATATAAAAGATCACCTGCTGGTACCAATGAGGTGTATTCTGGACGAAATGCCAAGTGAACATCGGCATCCAGTAAAGTAATATGAACCCGATAAACACTATCGAGACGATTGAATACACTATCGAGACGTATCGGCGAGCCTTGGAATAGTACATGAAGTAAGGTTTTTCGTCAACACACTTCCCAAAGATTTGCTTGATACAATACAGAAGGTATTCGATGCCTTTCTTGCGCAAGTTTGGAACTCCCAATATGTCAGAGAGAATCCAGTAACCATCAAACTTGAAGAACGGGTTGAGTACCACTATAAAATTCAAGTTGAACGATAGTAAGAGATATGCAAGGAGATCACTATGGGTGATGTAATAGGCTATATATAGAGGTATAAGAAGAATCATCTGGAAATAAACACCGCCAAGGTTGACGACAATACGCTTGTCCCGGGATAAATGCCAGACGTTGGACACATCCGCATAGAACACCAGCATGTTCAAGTACACGCAGACACCAATGGCTCCTGGAGAGAGGTTGTAGTAACAACAAGCGGAGGCGTGCCCAAACTCATGAAAGAGCGTAGAAAGCAGAATTGCAACATATACTACGATTATTGTCATGAGGTTCACATTTTCAAGCGTCAAGTATTCTTCACAAGAGGTGAATAAGAAAACCATGAGTAGACCGAAATTGATTGCCAGCACGAGGAAATATAACTTGTATGCAAACAACGACTTGAGTGTACAACCAATCTCTGCGACCCTTGCCTTGCCAATAATCTCCTTCTTGAAAAGGAAAGGACGTATTTTGGATTCCTTTTTGCTGTCAGAAAGAATGGATTCGAACTTTTTGGATAGCTTGAGTTCAAGCTCATCAAAAGACAAGTCACAATGGAGAATCTCACGGAAGTTCTTAACCATCTCACCCTGCCCATCTGAACTTTGCACGATGTCAATCAAATGCTTGGTGTTGTGGTTTATCACAAACATCCTGTCATTGTAAGACAGGATGTATTGTTTCTCCACATGTGAGGAGTCCATTTCCTGGACCCTGATTTTTTTGATTTTTTGAACTATATCCATGACACAATACTACGTCAATAATCTCAATTCGACAACATACATTAAGAAATTAGACGAATACTATATCATCATCATCACCTTCTTCATCACCATCAGGCCAATAGATTCTTGTGCCATCAGGTAGCAAAACCCATCCTCCTCCCATGACGTTTGCCATTTCTTCTTTGTTCAATGTTTCCATATTCCTGTTTTTATCGTTTTGTTTTACGGCTGCAAAGATACAAACATCTCCAGCAACGGTTTCTAACAAAAATCTAATGTTTTTCTAATATTTTATCCGCATTTTCGTTAGAAATGATTACACATTTAATAATACGAAATGCGCTCTGAAAGTTTGGTATATTTACTTATTTCGTTACCTTTGCACTCAAATTACCAACTAAAGATGAAGAGAGTATATCTTATATCAACTGTTGCTATCATTATGATTGGTTGCTTGCAAGTCTATAATATATACTTGCAATACAAGAATTATACACAAGAACAAGCCTATTATATAACAACTACCCTGAAGTCTTCTATAGACGAAGAGTACAATCTTCGTTCCAGGAGAACTTACAAGCCTGACACTTTGGGACAACAACGTTTTTTTTTCAAAATTCTTAAAGAAAACGAGCCGAATCCTAAAGACCAAATGATTAACTTACAAAGTTATGATGTAAAACTATTAAAAGCCCAAGGACTTATAGAATCAAGCGAAGAGCTTATTCTGCTCGTTTCCCAAGACCTACAAGCAAAAAAAGGCCGCCCATTAAACATGACTATGCTTGACACCATATTTACAAGAAACCTCAATGTACAATATGAACACAGCATGATGTTGCTTGACAAAAACAAGAAAGTGATAAAGGCACTTGGCGCCAAGGACATTCCAAGCTATTGGGTGTATTCCAAGGATATTGCCGTCAACCTTGCCAATCCTCGTTTTATACGGGTTGCCGTTTTTGTAACTCCATCCCAATTTATAATCCAATCCATTTGGACGTTAGTCTTGTCGCTTCTTTTCGTGTTGGTTGCCTCCGTCTGCATTGGCTACCAATTGCGGGAAATCAAAAACAGAGATAATTTGTTAAAAAACAGAGAATTGACCGTCAACAGCATTATCCACGACTTAAAAGCTCCCATCAATAGCATCATTGCACTTATGGGGGTTGTCAAGCTAAAGATAACGGACGAAGCCATCAAAGTTTTAGCTGGGCAGATAACAGACAAAGCAAAGCTATTGGTGCACGACATTGAGACGATTCTGTCCACGGCCAGCAACAAACCCAGAATTATCCTTAATCGAGAAGAGATGAACATCATAGAATCCATAAAGCAGGCAAAAGCAGATGTTGATGTTCTCTACGAAAGCAAAGAACATACGATTGTCATTGATGATGAGACCAAAGGAAATCCCATTGTCGTAGCGGACAAGATGTACATGCTCAACGTTATCAGAAACCTCATCGAAAATGCCATAAAATATGCAGACAAAGGTGTCAAAGTAAATGTTTCAGCCAGAAGGTACAACAAAGACTTGCAAGTTTGCGTATCTGACAACGGATGGGGAATAAGCAAAAAAGACCAAAAGATGATTTTCGACCAGTTTTACCGAGTACCACACGAGCATGGACCAAGAGGAAATGGCATCGGGTTGGCGCTCGTAAAATACGTCATAGAGTCGCACGGTGGTCATGTTTTGGTAAATAGTGAAATGGGGATAGGAAGCAAGTTCATTTTTAATATTCCTTCCAGGTAAAATACACAGAATATGGACAAAATAAAAGTTCTTATTGTTGACGATGACACCATGCTCGGCTCAGCGCTCACGTTGGGCCTGGACGCACTGGGCATGCAACCTGTCTACCAAAACTCTTTGGCTGGCTTCCAATCTGTTGTACAATCAACAAATCCCAACATCCTGTTACTTGATGTGGAAATCGGAGAAGCCAATGGTATTGACCAAATGCAACAAATTAAGCTATACGCTCCCAACATTCCTGTCATTTTCATGTCTTCCCATGCCGATTCGGATTACCTGCAAAGAGCTATGGGCGAAGGTGCCGTCAATTTCCTCAAAAAGCCCTTTGAAATAGACGAACTTGCTGCATACATAAAACGGTTTGCCAACGTCGGCAACCAGCAAGACACATCGACGGTTGTTTCGATTGGAAATTATTCATTAAACATCAACACCAGAGAACTTTTCTTCCAACAAGATTTAGTATGTAGATTAACGACAAAGCAATATCAAGTAATACGCATCTTCTTGGAACATCCACAAGAAACAGTAACTCGCCAAATGCTTAAGCATGAACTTTGGCCCGACGGCAACAGTTCTGATGCAAGCCTTGACAACTACATCTCACAACTTCGCAAGGTATTTGCCAAAGACGAGAGCATCCATATCGCAACAGTCCCCAAAATAGGCTTTAAACTTGAAAATTCTTAGCCTCAAAACACACACGCTACTTCCCCTATAATCCCGAACGCATCCCGAACGCATCCCGAACGACTGTGCTGACTAAATTTTTACTAAACTATCTTCTAAAGAGAAAATAACGATCATTCCTTTCATCTTCGAATGTTATTCTTAAAAGTACGGAAAAGCAGGGGATAACTTGTATATTCTATAAAAACTTCGTAACTTAGCGGCGTAAAACGTAAAGCATGCGAGACTATGGCAGAAATCGTAAACACATATCCGGTAGGAATACAGACTTTCGAGAAGATTCGGGAGGGTAA
>CAVKNU010000090.1:0-9925 GCA_963657465.1 Lachnospiraceae bacterium | reverse complement strand
TCCATACCCCAAGAGTTAGTACAGCTACTCAAATCAAGAGGTATGGGGATAACCGATGAGGAACCCAAACTATGTAATCAACCTTGTCGCCAAGATTTGTGAATTGGAAAAGGAGTAAACTTAGAATATCATCTTATACCCGATGCCCCTGACATTGATGATTCGGATAGTCTCGTCAGCAGAAAGTTTATGACGGAGTTTGGTGATAAAGACATGGAGACTGCGAGAATTGAAGAAACTATCATCACCCCATAGCTTCAAGAGGATGTCCTTGCTCTCCACCACATCATTGCGATTCTCCACCAACATTCGAAGGATTTCGGACTCACGATGAGAAAGCTCGATATCCTTACCATTCTGTTGAAGAATTTGTTCTATAGGATTAAAAAGGTATCGCCCGATGGTGAACCAAGAATTTGATACCGAATCTTTCTTTTCTTCGGCATTAACATTCTTATTACTTTCAGTCTCATCATCAAGAGAATTCTTCACTCTTTGTTCTTCACTCTTCATTTCCTCCTCCACCCGATGACAAAGCGACTTGATACGAACGATGAGTTCTTGGATAGCAAAAGGCTTTTTGAGATAATCATTACCTCCAAGTTCAAAACCCTCCACCACATCATTCACGGCAGAACGAGCAGTCAAGAAAAGCACAGGAGTATGGGCATCGCTCTTACGAATACGGCGCACCATCTCAAAGCCATCCATCTTGGGCATCATCACATCTGCTACCAAGACATCAGGCTTTTGCTCATAAAACATTTGCAAGCCTTCCTCACCATCATGAGCCGTACGCATCTCGAAGCCTTGTGCCTCCAAGGTATCGCTCAGAATCATCGCCAAGGAAGTTTCGTCTTCCACCAATAAAACTTTCATCTTGTTCATCGCTCTGTTTCGTTTTACTTTTTTACCTTTTTACCCTTTTACCTTTATTTGAATCGCAGTTCAAAGCAAGAGCCTTTTCCAAATTCACTCTCTACAGTAACCGAACCTCCCATTTTCTCCATTAAACTCTTCACATAAAAGAGTCCCAAGCCATAGCCCTTGACGGAATACTTGTTGCCATCCGTCACTCGATAGAACTTATCGAAGATATAAGGCAACTTGTCGTGGGCGATACCTATTCCATTATCCTTTACCGAAATCACTACCGTTCCTTTCTTTTCATTTCCATTGCCTCCCGAAGGCATCGCTTCCTGCGAAGCATGAATTTCGATTTTCACACTATTGCCCGAATACTTAATGGCATTGTCGATGAGATTGCTCACAATATTCGAAAAATGCATTCGGTCTGCTTGCACCTTCAAGCTCTCTGGTTCTACAGCAAGAGAAATCTCCACTTTCTTTTGTGCCTTCAACTGATGTTGTGAAATCAGAGGTTCTATCACCTCCTTGATTGGCACATCCACGATATTCAGCAGCATCGTCTTCCTACGTTCCATACTCATGGAGAGGATCTGCTCCACCATACCACTGAGTTGCAGCAACTGTTCCTGTGCAATACCGAGATATTTGCGCATCTTTTCAGGATTGTTCATCATACCATAGTTGAGCAAGGCATCGTTGGCAGCATACGCCACAGCTATCGGAGTCTTCAATTCATGGGTGATATTATTCGTAAAGTCGCTTTTCATCTCATCGAGCGTCTTCTGTTTGAGCATCGTATGGATGAGATACCAAAAGACAAAGACAAGGATCAACATGATGATGAGCGAAGCACTAAGAATGCCAGTCATCTGACTGAGCACCGACATCGTCATCGGTTCGATAGTGAGGACATACTTTTCCTCATTGGGTTCACCTTCATTGCAAACTACATATTGATATTGCTTGGCATCAGAAGAAGGGATATATTCAGCTGATTTTGCATTGTCCTCATCTACCGAAGTTTTAGAAATCTTAGAGGACATTTGAGCCATCACCTTCTTGCCTCGCATGAATTGAATGCGGTGAGGAAAATAACGTTCGGTATTCCCCACCAACAAGCTATCCCCCAACATCTTGGCAACTAAGGCACTATCAAAGACATGAATGTCAGGCTTTTCTAATTCGTTCAACTTGCTGAACAATGCTTGCTGCACCATCGTCGTCAATTTACCAGACATAATCATCACCAAATTTTGATCAGGCTTATCATCATCGTTAGATTTGGAATCATCAGCAGGTTGCTTGCCAGACAGATGAGTTTTCTTCTCCTTGGTAAAAGTCGTATGAACATCCGTGATTGTTTTTCCTCCATTCACCTTTCTCACCTTTACGTTTTGGTCGATATTATTATCGTATTCTGAAGATTCCTCATCTTCATCCATCGAAAAAGCAACAGCACCAGATAGTTGCCCATGTGGTTTACTCTCATCCTTGCGACGTTTTTCCACTCGCTTCTGCATTTCCACGAAGTGAGCATTTTCCATCACGCTAATTATTTTGGCATCCAGTTCTTTCTTCTGAGACTGATAAAGTCCCACGAGCCAATAGGCTTGATAAACAAAGATGCAAACCAAGGCAGTAATAACAAGAACAACTATATATTTCAGAGGTAACTTCATTCTTCAATCCTT
This sequence comes from Lachnospiraceae bacterium, assembly GCA_963657465.1. Taxonomy (GTDB): domain Bacteria; phylum Bacteroidota; class Bacteroidia; order Bacteroidales; family Bacteroidaceae; genus Prevotella. Next base: position 7,364 of record CAVKNU010000090.1, on the reverse strand, counting down.
TCCTTTATTAAAGATTCTTCATGATGAATCCAAGAGTTATTTTCTGAAAATTGGATAAAACTCCGTGGTATTCTTCCATCCCCACTTTCCATTCTTTTGCGGTGCGAACTCTCGTCCCATCTTGGCACCAACTCCCCAATGCTCATTAAACATCACCTCGAGAAAACCACCATAGCTATTCTTTGGCATAAATGGAGACATAATGACACTTCGAGGGTCAGAAGTCCTGGTTGGTACATACTGCCCATAAAAGCCCACAGTCAACCAATCATTCACATGATAAGACATCGTTCCTCCAAAAGAAGCCTTGGTAAGATTGCCAAATCCATATACTCCAGTATTTATCTTTTCCACCCCTACATAAGGAGAAAACACAAACCGCCCCATATTCTGTTGATAGACGATGCCAGCCGACTGTTTGTTCATCAAGCCAGGCACTTCCACACCAACAGAATACGCACTTATTGGTCCAAGATTCATCTGAGGAGTTTCGTAGTGAGGTATGGCATTGGGCGAAATCTTCAAAGGCGTTCCATCTTCCGAGAACCATGGTTCTTTCGGTTCTGCATAACAAGTATTTCCCTGTAGCACAGGGAAACCACCGAGAGTAGGACGAGATGGAATAGACAAGTCTTCCTTAGGCAAAGATGTCATCGGTATCGTATCCAACGTAACATTCTTCACCTCTTGTGCTTGCATTGTTAAGAAACAACCACAAGCCATCACCCCTAGTATGAATATTCTTCGAATCTCTTTCATGTTTGCAAAAGTAATAAAAAATAAGATAGGTTGCATCAAATATAGTAAATAAAATCAGTTTTGATAAGACTAAATAACACTTCTGGTAAGACTTGATAATTAAAGATCTTTGCTCATATTATAAAATAGCAGTACTTTTGCACCCGAAAAGAAGAAAACAAGAAAGGCAAAGAAAATTATGAAGAAACTCATTTTTACCACAAGTGCTTGCTTGGCTATGAGCCTCGCAAGTTTCGCACAAAACACAAATGGAAACAATCCGCAAGTATCTGCGGATAAGCTAAAAGAAGACTCTCTCAAAATGGATAGCATTATCCATTCACTCCCCGACGTGATGGTAAAGGGGCATCGTCCTATTGTCAAAGCAAAAGGTTCAGCTTTGACATACGACCTGCCTCAACTCTTGAAGAACCACCCTGTAGATAACGCTTACGAGGCTATCAAGCAACTGCCTGGCGTAAGCGAGGAAGACGATGCCTTGACCCTCAACGCTCAATCTGTGACCGTTATGATAGACGGCAAGGCGACAACTATGACAAGTGAGCAACTCTATGCTCTCTTGAAGACCATCCCAACTAGCCGTATTGCCAATGCCGAGGTTATCTATTCCGCCCCTGCTCGTTATCAAGTGAAAGGACAAGTCATCAACCTACAGTTGAAACACAATACAGGCATCACTGCCCTACAAGGTGAACTATTCGGTGGATATACCCATCAAAACCGCAACAGTTACACAGAACGTGCCTCCTTACTCTATACCAACAAAAAATGGGAAGTTGACATGAACTATTCTTTCGGTCATGGCAAGAGATATTACTATTACGAAAATGAGTTTGCCCACAACTTGGCTGACGGAACTTCCTATGCTTTTACGACACATAGCGACAACACCAAACGCCACCTCAACCATAACGTTCGACTAGGCATCAACTACAATATCGCAAAAGACCACCAACTCAGCTTTGCCTATACCTCACTACTCAACAACACTAGAGGAACATCTGCGGATTATGGCGACTTCACCTCTCTTCTCAAAGTCCATGCAAAGAGTCAACTTCACAATTTCCGTTTGGACTACTCTACTCCTTTCGGTTTCTCGGCAGGTGCGGAATACACCTATTATAATTCACCAGACGAACAAAGTTTGAACAGCAGTCTCTACGATGAGGAGTTTGACATCGCAAGCCAGCAACGTATCAACAAATGGCATGCTTACCTGAAACAGGAACACGACTTAGGTAAAGACTGGGGCTTGAACTACGGTATTAATTACACCACCTCAAGAGACAAGAGTTCGCAAGATAACAACGACAAGACCTCAGATGGCATCACCACCCAAACAGAAGACCAAGTGAGTTTCTACATCGGAGCCAGCAAGTCGTTCGGACAAAAGCTCACAATGGAGGCATCGCTCATGGAAGAATATTACCACACACCTATTTGGCATGAGTGGAACATCTTCCCGACTCTCTCCATCACCTATCTTCCAAAGGCTGGACATATCATCAAACTCGACTTGGATTGCGACAGAGATTACCCAACTTATTGGTCAGTAAAGGACTTTACCACCTATAATGCAGGCGGATATGGCAAGATTGTAGGAAACCCGACATTGAAGCCATCACGAGACTTCAATCTCTCGCTCACTTACATTCTGCACAACAGATACGTGGCAAGTCTCTTCCTCGACAACGAGACGGATGCTTTCCGTCAGCTTCCTTACCAAAGCGCCACCAAGCAGGAGGCGGAATATAAGTTTTCCAACTTCGACCATGTCACACAAGTAGGTTTGATGCTCACAGCACCTATCAACGTTGGCAACTGGTGGCAGAACCGCCTTACCTTCACTGGGGTATATCAGAATGACAAGAACTCCCATTTCTATGACCTCCCATTCGACCGCAGCAATTGGCTTTGTCAAGCCCAGTGGAACGGCACTTTTCTCTTTGGCAAGCATGTGATTCTCAACCTAGATGCTTCTTTCCGCTCTGATGCCATCCAAGGCATCATCGACGTTCCTGCATCGGGCTATCTCAACGCTGCCCTCACTTGGAAGCCTCTCAAAAATGACAAGCTCCAGATGAAAGCCTATTGCAACGACATCTTCGAGACAGGTGACAACAATCTTCACGACACTTACCGAGGTCAGCACGTCATCAACAACATGTACTTTGGAAGAGTCATTGGCCTCTCCTTGACCTATCGCTTCGGTGGATACAAGGCCAAACAGCATGAAGAAGTGGATACTTCAAGATTCGGGAAATAACATAAATAGGGCTGCATTCCTCTCTACACATTGAGGATTGCAGCCTTTTTTATCATCTATAAGTTATAAAAACTAAAAACGCACGAGTTTTATCACTTATAAGTTAAACTTTTCGTATATTTGCAGAAAATTTCATTTATAAGTGATAAAAGTATGGGAACAATTATTCGTCAATCATACATCGACAAGATAGAAAGGCATCCTTTTATATAACATCACTATGATACAGCAAGTAGAATTTTCATTGCGCCCATTACCTCGTGGCTTTCATCTCGTTACGAGCGAGGTATTGAGCCACTTGCCAGCCCTGCCAAAGACTGGCATACTAAACCTTTTTGTGCGCCACACCAGTTGCGGTTTGTCTCTCAACGAGAACTTCGACCCTGATGTGCGTTATGACCTCAAGGGCATCTTCGAGCGATTGGTACCCGATGGCGACCCACGCTATCGCCATCAAGACGAAGGTCCTACGGATATGTCGGCTCATGCCAAGTCGTCCATGGTAGGCGTATCCCTCACCATCCCGATAACGAATGGCAGACTGAACCTTGGCACTTGGCAAGGCATCTACCTCTGTGAATTCAGAGAAGGAGGTGGCAGCCGTCATCTGATAGCTACGGTTATAGGGGAATAAGCCTAGAGTCGTACGACTAAGGAGCGTGTTGTCGTACGACTATAAAGTGCATGCTCGTACGACTAGGCAGGTTGAACCTGTACGATTATCGGGTGTTGCCACTACGCTCAGCAGAGCTGCTGACTAGGCTCAGCAGACTTGCCGACTATAGTCAGCAGACCTGCTGAGCCTAGTCGTCACCCCGAAGAACATAGGCTTTGCTACTCACGAATAAGGCTTCTTGCACTCGCAAACATAGGACTTCGTACTCGCCTATAAGTATTCTAGCATGTACAAACCTATAAGTACATTCCTGAGATTGCGCACACACTGTGTTCCACTGTGGGGAACTCTGGGCTAGCTGTGGGAGAACTGTGGGGTGCATCTGTTAATCTTTATTATATTCTCATTATAATACTTGCATTATAATACTATTATAATTATCTTTGCACAGAGATAAACGGAGATAAGAAAAATAGGAAAGAAATATGATAGAGAATCCTTTTGTGCTACGTGGATACGTATCGGACAAATACTTCTGCGACAGAGAGAAAGAAACGGCCGACTTGATGGAAGAAATCAAGAATGGCAATAACGTTACCCTGATTGCCCCTCGAAGAATCGGCAAGACAGGGTTGGTGCAGCATGTGTATGCACAACAGGAAATCAAACAGCAATACTATACTTTCTTGGTGGACATCTATGCCACCAAGAACCTCGCCGATTTCATTCTGGAACTGGGAAGAGGTATCTTGCAAAGCCTCAAGCCAAAGGGCACAAAGGTGGTGGAACACTTCATCAACTGCCTTCATTCCCTACGCTCATCCATCAGTTTCGACATCAATGGAAACCCTTCTTGGGGAGTTGACTTGGGTGACATCACCAGTCCTACAACCACCCTCGATGAGATTTTCCATTATCTGGAAACTGCCGATAAGCCTTGCATAGTTGCCATCGACGAGTTCCAGACCATCAGCAACTACAAGGAAGCCAATGTGGAAGCCATCTTGCGCACCTATATCCAGCATTGCCACAATGCCAATTTCATCTTTGCTGGTTCTCAGCGCAACATGATGTCAGAAATGTTCCTGAGCCACGCTCGTCCGTTCTACCAAAGCACAGCCATCAAGACCTTGCGCCCGATAGACAAAGAGATTTATGCTGATTTCGCCATCCATTTATTCAGAGAAAAGAAGATAGAGCGAAACATCATCTATCAGATATACGACCGTTTCGATGGCATCACCTGGTATCAGCAAAGAATGCTCAACAAGATATATTCCATCACAGATACCATTGCCAATGAGGAGACAATGGCTAAAGCTCTCGACACCATCATCGACGAGAGTGCCTTTGCCTACGAAGCACTCCTCTTCCAACTGCCAGCCAAGCAAAAGGAACTTCTCTATGCCATCTGTAATGCAGGTAAGGCACAGAACATCATGTCATCGGCATTCATCAAGAAGTATCACTTGCCTTCCGCCAGTTTCGTACAAGGAGCCATCAAAGGATTGCTGGAGAAAGACTTCGTTACAGAGACCGATGGCACTTATGAGCTTTATGATAAGTTCTTCGGGGAATGGATCAAGAAGAAGATGTAACAAACTAGAGAACATTCCCATTACAAGCACTATCACAGAATAATCATTACATATTAACAACATAAAACGCAATGAGATTCAACAAAACATTTCTTACCATCGGATTGTCGGTGAGCTTGATGCAAGCGCCCATCCCTTCACTCGCCCAGACCGCACATGGTGCTGGCAGTAATAACCCGCTCTTGCAGAAGAGCAGTTTGCCTTTTGGCGCACCAGACTTCAGCAAGATTCAGGAGAGCGACTATCTGCCTGCCATCGAGGCTGGTATCAAGAACCAAAGAGAGAACATTCAGAAAATCGTCAACAATAAGCAGAAGCCTAACTTCAAGAACACCATCCTCGCTTACGAGAACAGTGGCATCTTGCTCGACCGTGTCACCAACATCTTCTTCGGACTCACCAGTGCCCACAAGACACCTGTCATCGCCGAGACTCAGAAGAAGGTTTCTCCTATGCTTACCGAACTCGAAAACGAGATTTCATTCAACAAGAAACTCTTCGAGCGCATCAAGTATGTTTACGATCACGAATATAATAAGTTGAAAGGCGAGGACAAGCGACTCACCGAGGTTATCTACAAGGGATTCGTTCGCTCTGGTGCCCTCCTCTCTGATGAGAAGATGGAGCGCATGAAGCAGATTAACTCTCGCCTCTCCGAACTGCAACAACAGTGGGGCAACCTGCTCCCTGCCGCTACCAACGCAGCAGTGGTTTGGGTACACAGCAAGGAAGAGTTGGCTGGTCTTAGCGACGCTGACATCGCCCAGTGCAAGAAGGATGCAGAGAGCCGTGGTGGCAAGGCACCTTACTGCATCGTCATCGTGAACACCACCCAGCAAGCTATCCTCACCAACCTCGACAACCGTGAGTTGCGCCGCAAGGTTTATGAGGCAAGCATCCATCGTGCTGATGCCACCAACCCAGCATACAACACCTTCCCAATCGTTACCGAGATTGCCAAGCTCCGTGCTGAGAAGGGACAGTTGATGGGCTACAATAACTACGCTGATTACTCCTTGGAGAAGACGATGGCGAAGAACTCCAAGAATGTGAACGATTTCTTGAGCCAACTCATCAAGGAATATACGCCTAAGGCCAACGCAGAGACCAAGGCTATCGAGGAATACGCCCAGAAGACTCAGGGCAAGGACTTCAAGTTGCAGCCTTACGACCGCTTCTACTATTCTGCAAAGATGAAGAAGGAGATGCTCAATATCACCGACGATGAGGTAAAGCCATACTTCAATATCGACAGCGTACAGGTGAACGGTGTGTTCTATGCTGCCCACCGTGTATATGGCTTGAACTTCAAGCAGCGCAAGGACATTCCGACTTATCACCCAGACATGAAGGTATTCGAGGTGAGCGACAAGAACGGCAAGCCTATCGCCCTCTTCTACAGCGATTATTTCCGTCGCCCTACCAAGCGAGGCGGTGCCTGGATGAGTGCCTTCGCCAAGCAGAGCAAGGAGCGTGGACAGTTGCCTATCATCTATAATGTATGCAACAATGCCAAGGCACCAGAAGGTCAACCTTCGCTCATCACATGGGATGAGGTTTGCACCCTCTTCCACGAGTTTGGTCACGCCCTCCATGGCATGTTGTCAAACTGCCAGTACAACCCCCTCTCTGGCACAGCCGTGGCTCGCGACTTCGTGGAGATGCCATCCCAGTTTAACGAGTCGTTTGCCTCCATCCCTGAGATTTTCGACCACTTCGCTCGCCATACAGAGACTGGCAAGCCTATGCCAGCCGACCTAAAGGAGCGTATGTTGAAGAGTATCAACTTCCAGACAGCATACGCCCTGGGCGAGAACTTGGCAGCAACTTGTCTCGACCTTGCATGGCACGAGTTGACACCAGAGGAGATTCCATCAGCCTATATGGCAGGAGCCTTCGAGAAGGAAGCCCTCAACAATGTGGGATTGCTCAACAACCAGATTCCTCCTCGCTACTCCACCTCTTACTTCAACCACGTATGGGGCGGTGGCTATGCAGCCGGATACTATAGCTATCTCTGGACAGAGGTACTTGCCGTGAATATCGCAGATTACTTTGCACAGCATGGTGCCTTGGACCCAGCAGTAGGTCAGGCATTCCGTGATAAGATTCTGAGCCGTGGCAA
>CAVKNU010000089.1:0-9937 GCA_963657465.1 Lachnospiraceae bacterium | reverse complement strand
GACAGATATACGGGCGAACGGCTCCCTCTCCCCTTTTATTAAGCTACTTTTCGGGGATGGAGCTTAGTAGCCTGAATTATTATGCAGTCCAATATTGATTGTTATGCAAATTCAAATGACACTTGTATTATTGTTGTTGGTGGCTGCGATGGTGTAAAAGGTCAAATTTAGCAAAATTAAAGAGGTCGTTCAAACCGAACGACCTCAAAATGCTGTATGCGTTCTTATGAATACAGAACACAATATTCGCTAGCGAAAGACGTGGGATGCCGAAGCTGTGATGAATTAAATGGATTCTAAGCAAGCCGTTGAAGTTCTTCTTCCCCGTCTATTAGAGGGGCTTCCTCTACGCAAAGACTCCATTCAAGATATTAATCAGATTGCCCTCCCTCAGGAGTTCACTCTGAACATCACTTATTTTAAGTCGCTACCCCCATAGTCCGACTATGGCTGCAAAGGTACATAAATATTATGGAATATCCAATAGAAATTAAGGGAAAAACGATAAAGCAGGTTACAAAACTTAATTTATCGAATAAAAACTTGAAAACAATACCTAATAATTTGTATCAATATACAAATTTAGAGAAGCTTGATCTAAGCAAGAATCGGATAACAAGTATCCCTAAAGATATTTTGAAACTTAGGAAACTTCGAACATTGGATTTGTCATTCAATCAGATTAAGGTATTGCATAGTTCGATATTCAAATTGCCTAAATTGAGAATTTTAAATCTTCATGGAAATCAGATAGAACATCTACCCAAACAGTTGGCTGAGTCGAAGATTACAACTTTAATTCTTAGTAAGAATAAAATTAAGGCTCTTGATAAAGATTTAGTGAAGCATATTACTAAGTTGGATATTGTAGACAATCCTATGTTGTATGTAGATGAACCTATAATTAAGAATTCCGAAATGCCTAAGGTTCCCTCTGTACAACTTCCGATGAATAAAGATGAAAAGAAAGAGACAATTATGAATAAGAAGAAAATATTTATAAGCTATGCTCATGTAGATGAAAAATTCCACAATAGATTGATGACTCATTTGAGCGTGTTGAAAAAGTATATAGGAGGATTTGAAGAATGGTCTGATAAGAAAATACATGCTGGGCAACACTGGAAAGAAGAAATCGAAAAGGCATTGAATGAAGCTAATATTGCAATACTTTTGGTTTCTACGGATTTCCTTGCTTCTGATTTTATCAAAAACAATGAACTTCCACCGATTTTAAGAAAAGCTGAAGCTGAAAATACTACGGTTTTGTGCTTGTTGGTAGAACCTAGCTTGTTCTTAAAGTCAGAATTGGCAGAATTTCAGGCTATTAATAAACCTGAGATGACTTTGGCGGATATGACTAAGCCCGCACAAGAAAGAGTGTTTCTTGAATTGATGGATGAAATTGAAAGAATTATTGAGATTGATAAGTAAGGTCTTGATATTGAAACAACATGATAATGCATAATAAATTTGATTTAGAGAAAATAAAGCAAGAAAGATGGTTCTATATTACCCATAGAAATCAATGTACTATATGTGGAAAAGAATTCTGCAATGGGGAAGATTCTTTTCTGGGTCACTTGGATGATGGCGTATTAGCTCATACTTGTAAGGGTTGTAGCACGAATATGAAAGATGCAAAAGTTTATTCTAATGGTGGTAAATCCTGCTACAAGATTCCAGAACCGTCAGCTAAGTTGTGGAGATATATGGATTTAGCAAAATTCCTGTCTTTGTTGGATGAAAGTTCTTTATATTTCACTCGTATAGATCATTTTAATGACCCTTATGAAGGTGCCTTAGGAGTTTCTACAAATGAAGATGCTTGGATTAAAATGGAAATGCAGCGAAGATCACCGTTTGTTAATTTGAAAGAATCCAAGGATGGAGAAAATGATTCGGAAAGAGAGAAAAAAGAATTTGAAGAATATAGACGAAAAATAAAAAAGTGGCGCTTAAATAACTATATAAGTTGTTGGCATCTATCTGAAAATGAGTCCGAAGCTATGTGGCAATTATATTCTAGGAATACTCAACAAGGAATTGCCATCCAAACAACGTTTGAGCGTCTTTACCAAGCTTTGCCAATTACTGCAAATTGTAACTTTGGTATGGTGAATTATATTGATTATAGCGAATACAATAATGGCACATCAGGAAAATACTTTCATATGTTTGATGCTCCTTGGTATAAAAGATTATCTTTTGCTCACGAGAAAGAATTTAGAGTGATTTCAGAATCACACGATTTAAGTATGTTGACGGATACACATGACTTGCTTATGCCTGTGGATTTGAATCTACTAATTGGGAAAATTTACTTTTCTCCGAATGCTGACAAATGGTTTGTAAAGTTAGTCTCGAATATTGTTAGGGAGAAGTATGCCTTATATTGTCCTATGCTTCAGTCTAATTTAAACAAAGCACCTTTTTATTAGCAGTAAATACAGGCTTGAGCATGCAAAGGTTCTGAATAAGGAGGATATAGATGAAAGGTTATTGCAGATACAATAAAATATGGCATAGCCCAATTACTGGGCTATGCTGATGAGTTTACTTCCTAATGCAGTTTCTATACGAGCAATGGTTTGAGTCGTGAAGTTATGCCTACCGGTGAGCCATTTAGAGATTTCAGAGTCTCGCTTGTTCAGCATGCGAGCAAAGTCTTTTTGGGTGAGTCCTTTTGCTTTGAGTAGCTCACTCAATCTTTCTGCTATGCCAAAGGACAAATCAAACTCTGCCTTTTGCTCAGCAGGTATTGCTGCAAGACAATCACGGAATAATTTGTTCTGTATCATAAGGCTTAAATTTCAAAAGTTGCACTTTCAATGTCTTTTATAAAGGTAATGCAAATATAATGCTTTTACGAATACGTTGTTCACTTTTAAGTGAATAATTAAGAATAATTATCATAAACAAGCAATATGGAACAAAACGACAATCATAAATCATTTCTTTGGCATCTTGACATAGAGCCATTTACATGGCATACGTTCTATGGCGAGGAATGTCCATCATTCGTTACCGAAGGAAACAAGGAGGCATGGAAACGGTATCTTACGCGAATCGTCAAGAAGCATCTGAAAGCAGAAGTATTGAAAACCTTTGAGTTTCGAGAAATCGAACTGAAAATAAGGGAAGAGAAACTGTTTCAAATCAAGAGTGATGAGCAACGGAAGCGAATGATGGAGAAACAACGGTATCGTGCTAAGATGGAGCGTCCACGAATCAATTATATTCCGAAAGGATTGACTGTGGATTATGAGGAGGAATACAGCAAGTACTTCTTGCAAGAAGTAACTTTTGTTCCGAAGGACAATGATGACTTCATGGCTCAGCTACGCCTGTTGGAGCGTTGGCACAAGAAGTCCATCCCTCAGATATTGGCAAAGAATAGACCAGATGCAGCATTCGCCATCGCCCTCTGTTTGTGCAAACATATCCCATTGCTTATCAACCGTGATGACATTCAAGAGCTGGTGGGCGAATACAAAAGGCGTATCGGTAAACTGATATTTGACAGTTACAATGCCTTAGTAGAGACGGTGACAGCATGGAACAATGAGGAGAAACGCAAGGAGGTTTGTGATTTTATAGCAACCAATGCTGGGCAATACCAGACTCATCGAGGCTTGGTGAAGAGACTGTTAGATTTGATACCTTCTACTCCTTTTTTAGGAGAGCCTGTGGCTGTAATTCGTGAGCCAAATGACATGGAAAGTTCACATCTTTAATTTAATCAACAACATTCATTTAGAAAAAGAAACAACACTATGGGAATACCACCAAAACTTTTACCTGTATTTACAACGAGTGTACCTTTGGACTTTCCGCCAGAAGGTACGTTTGCATTCAATAAGAAGACCAATAAACAGCTTGAGGTGACGGTGCGAATCAATGAGCACCAATACTTCAACATGAACTTCTTGAACCATGATGGATATATCATGGCATGTTGCCGATGGGCGCATGTGTTGGATTTCACAGAAAATGGACTTGACCGCATACAAATGATGATTAAGCGACACTTTCAAAAGAAATACCCTGTCATCAGTAGTCTCTATGGTCAGCATACCGATACCGCAGAGGACATTCATATATCTACCATTGGTTTTGAGGGTAGCCCGAAGGAATGGTATATCTCCATGCGAATCTATGGAGAGCATTGGGAGGACTTGCAACATGGCAATCCGCTGATAAACGTGACGTTTGCCTCTGCCGTGGGTAACCTGTGTATGGCAAGTCTTGATGTGTTCAAGGAAATCATGAAGAGTGATGCCAAGCAACCGAAACTGCTATTGAAGGAATTGACTGGCATTGATGATATTGACAAGGATTTTGACTTCGGACAATATCTAGATGCCAGAAATCCTGAGACAGGTGAGATTATATCAACGGCAAGAGAGGATGGCAAGGCATCAGGCATGGAATTGCCTGAGGAAATAGAGATTCCTGCTTGCATGGAGACATTCCCAACTCATCTTTATGTGCCAACTTTGATGAAGTCGCTGAACGATAAAGAGTTTGTCGTGTTCAGCAATGCCATTTACTTTGAAATCAAGTCAAGGCAGCAAGCCTTAAATAAATTTGGCTTTTCCAAAGATAGTGAGATGCATTACTTGGAGGAGTATGTTCCTGTTGTAGGTGACAAATTGATAGCTGGAGAAAATGTTAGTACGGAACGATTGCTGATAACATCCACTATACTTCTCATGATGTCGAGTATGCACGCCCCATTGTATGAGGAAATGTTTCATGTAAAAGAGACAGAAGCAGGTAAGCTCGCCTTGGAAATGGAGGGGTATGTGAGGAAGTTGGTGTGGCGCAAATGGGATACCAATTACTTGGAAGAACTTGTGGGGCAAGTAACAAGTAAACAATGAAGAAAATCAAGCTTTTTGATTATCAAGAGGATATGATGTCACGGATTGTTGAGGCTTTAAAGTCGCATCAATCCGTGATGGCGCAAATGCCGACGGGGACAGGTAAGACTTATCTCTTGACTGCTGTCATTGATTCTTTTGTGAAGGGCAATTCAAATGTAAAGGTTTGGATTGTTGCGCATAGAAGAGAACTGGTTTCGCAGATAGAAGAAACCGTACGGAAGTTCTATTCTTATTCTGCATCTGAAAATGCCTCCTTGTTGACTTCTGTCAAAGCAGTGTCTATACAGTGGCTGTCTCGGCATTATGATGAAGTCGATGAAGAGCCAGGGCTGATTGTGATTGATGAGGCACACCATACGCTTGCTAAGACTTATAAGGAAATGTGGGAGCGGTATCCGAAGGCAAAGTTCTTGGGACTGACTGCTACACCTTGCAGGTTGAATGGCAAGGGATTTACTGATTTATTTGATGTGCTGGTGCAGTCGTGGAATATCCCTGAGTTTATTAGCAAAGGGCGATTGGCGACATACGATTTTGTTAGCATCAAGTCGGATTCGTTTACGCAACGGCTTATTGACTCGCTGAAGAAACGAGGGGCTGATGGGGATTTCCAAACCAAGGAAATGGATTCGGTGCTGAACAAGAGACCTTCCATCGAAAGGCTTTACCAAAGTTTCGTGGAATTTGCGAAGGATAAGAAGGGGATTGTGTATGCTATAGATATTAGTCATGCGAGGGCGATAGCCGAGTTCTATCGAGAAAACGGTGTTGTAGCGGTTGCTATTGACTCGAAGACTCCTGCTGAAGACCGCAAGCGAATGATTGGGAGGTTTAAAATGTCTCACACGGATTCCACGGATCTCACAGATAAGGATGCACCTATTCAGGTGCTAGTCAATGTGGATATATTTTCGGAGGGATTTGATTGCCCTGATGTGGAGTTTGTACAGTTGGCTCGACCTACGTTGTCGCTCGCTAAATATCTACAGATGGTGGGTAGAGGATTGCGCGTGGCTAAGGGGAAGAAGAGTTGTGTGATGATAGATAATGTGGGGCTGTATCGGGTATTCGGATTGCCTTCGCAAATATGGGATTGGAAGGCTACGTTTGAAGGGAGATTGAAGTACAGCAGGAGAAAGGAGATTCCTAAGGAAAGGGAATTCTTCTTGATGACCGATAGGCAAAATACGAAAATTATAGGGCAAGACTCAGAAATGGAGATTGTGATGAACCATGAGGAACTGATGCAATCGCTGCAATATCGGGAGTTTGTGGACTGTAATGATGACTTTGCCATCATCAAACTGCCTGATGGCAAGTTAACTGTGGTAAACAGACAAGGGGAACAGGTACTGGAGCCTGGCAATTATTATGACATGAAATTTTTAAAGGGGAACATCTTGTCTTATCGACCTCGAAGAAAGACCGTCTGTTATTACGACCTCTTGGCGAGAGCTGACATCGACGAGGATACAAAAATGAAGGATGCTCCAAGGATAATCACCATGAATGGAGGCTGGGAGTTTATCGAATACAACGGTCTCTTTATTTCTCGAACCTACGAAAACTTCTCTTTGCCTTTTCGTCCTTCTGGATATGACTTGCGAAATTATGGCTACTATCTGATATACAAATATAATCGTCTTACGGTGAGTGGTTGCCAAGTTTGGGTGTACTATGCGCACGATGGTGGATATATGCGATTGGAGGGTGAAAATAGCGAGAAGGTTTGCTTCTTGCGTGGTGATTATACCCATGTATATTGGTTTTGTGCAGACTTATATGATCACGGAATCGTTGTGATGGATAGCAAGGAGGATTATTACTTGGTGGACTCTGACTTGAAGAAAACCTATCTCGGTTGTAATCACCCAAAGGATGAAAAGGAGGATATGATGTACGTGATGCCTCGACTGGGCAAACGATGCTATAATAAGGAAATGCAGCGGATGAAAAAGCAGGAGGAAAAGGACTTACAGCAACTGCATGAGAAATCGAAAACAGGCAACGTGGAGTTGTATCAAGCTGGCAAGAAATGGGGCGTCAAGGTGGATGGTAAGGTTACCGTGCCCCCCATTTACCTAAAGATAATGCAACCAGTGGGTGTTTATTGTGCTTTTGAACAAATACCTAACCATTGGGGCGTTATGACCTTGAATGGAAAGGTGCTGGTGGAGGCATTATATGATAAGGTGGAAATCAAGAAAAATAATACGGCACTTGTTACGACGATAACAGGAAAAACACAAGAGATAGCTTTGAGATAGGACTATGAAAAAGATAAAACTCTATGATTACCAGCAGACGATGCTGGAGAATATCATCAAGGTTCTGACTTTTAAGAGGCAAAGGTTTGTCTATGGTAAGGGGAATGTGACCAAGAAGGTTGCCAACTCCGCCATGGTGCAGATGCCTACGGGAACGGGCAAGACATACGTCATGGCTTCCGTCGTGAAGTGGTTCCTCGATACGTATGACGAGGGCGAGGTGTGGATTGTTGCACACCGACGAGAACTGGTGGAACAGATGCAACAGACGCTTGACCGCTTTTGCCTAGACTATGGCGAGAAAGAGCTTGCTCTGAAAGCCAAGGTCAGAATAAGGGTACTGTCTATACAATGGCTCAACAGACACTTGGAGGAACTGGATGGAAAACCTGGACTAATCATTGTGGATGAGGCTCACCATGCGATAGCCGATACTTACCAAAATGTGTTTGAGCGTAATAGGCAGGCGATGAGGATGGGTATGACTGCCACGCCATGCCGAATGAAGAGGGACTCTTTCACCAAGTTGTTTGGAAGTCTGTTGACTTCGCCTCCAACCAAGGACTTTATCAAGCGTGGCTATCTTGCTCCTTTCGACTACGTGGTAATCGGACAGTTCTCACAAGACCAATTGACCATCAATACCTTGAAGGGTCGTGGAAGCGACAGCGACTATTCTGTCAAGGAGATGGACGAGAAACTGAATGTGCCTGACTCCATCAAGCGATTGCATGAGAGCGTGGTGAAATATGCCGAGGGAAAGAAAGGTATCGTGTATGCCATCGACATCAACCATGCCCAAGTGATAGCGGACTATTATCAGGCTATGGGCATCAAGGCTGTGGCTCTGGACAGCAAGACTCCAGCCAAGACTCGCCAAGAGATGGTGGAGGCTTTCAGAAAAGGCGACTTGGACTGTCTAGTGAACGTGAACCTCTTTGACGAGGGGTTCGACTGCCCTGATGTGGAGTATATACAAATGGCTCGACCTACATTGTCGCTTGCCAAGTATTTGCAGATGGTGGGTCGTGGACTGCGCATCAACCATGAGAACAAGGACAAGGTGTGTATGATTATTGACAATGTGGGTAACTATCGTAAGTTTGGCTTGCCTGATAAGGAACGTAACTGGGAAGCGATGTTTGTTGGTTTGCGGGCAGGAAAGGGTGTGATACCTGCGTATGCCAAGAAGGACAACAAAGTTATTATACCAAGCAATGACATGGTATTCGTGGCGAAATATGATAAGCTAAAACAGGTACAAACACCTCAACAGAGACAGGAATATCTACAGAATGTGAAACCTTTTGAGGCTTCGGGTAGATGGGGACTGCGTGTGGGTGATGACATCATCCTACAACCTGTATATCGGAAAATCAATGACTTTGTAGGAGGCTTCGCCATCTTTGAGATTGCACCCAACAAATGTGGAATACTCATCAGAAACGGCAAGGTGTATTGTCCAGCCAAGTATCGTGAAGTTAAGCTACTTCCTAAGAACAAGGCTTTGCTGACTCTCAATAGTATCAAGACCGTGGAAGTGCAGCTAGATACGAAGTGGGGATATTGAAAATCGGACGCAGTACGCTATATGACTTGAAAGAGCGTTAGATAAAGGGGCAAAAATTCCCTTATAATAAGTTCTTACACCGCAAACTTATAAAAAATGGCAAAAAGTTTTGCTGTGTTAAAATAAAATTGTACCTTTGCTCACTGATTTATAATAATTAAAATAAAAAAAGTATGTCAATTGAAATTAAAACCATACCTGTTCTTCGTGGTGAAGCTGCCGTTCGTTTCGTAGAAGCAGCGGATAAGGCTTTGGAAAAACGTGGTTCCATTGACTTTACACAACAGGTAACTAAAGCACGTGCTATATTGAAACGTTCAAAGATGTATATTTAAAATGTTAGAACAGTGTGACTTTTTGGAACTGACAGAAGAGGTCCTGCAGAAATGTAATGGCTTCACTTGTAAGGATGAGGACATTACTGAATTCTTCACCCAAGATTATGCTGATTATGCATATCAGTTGCTCGGAAAGTCGTATTGTTTCATTAAACAAGATACGTCAGACATTGTTTGTGCTTTTACCGTAGCTAATTCAAGTGTTAAGGTTGATTCATTTCCTTCCAATCTGAGGAATAGGTTAAACCGAAAGATACCAAATGAGAAACGCAGACCACAATATCCTGCAGTCTTAGTTGGGCAACTTGCTGTAAGTGACTTTTATAGTGGTCATCGTGTAGGTGACGAACTATTGGATTTTATCAAATCTTGGTTTATAGACCCATTAAACAAGACTGGTTGTAGATATGTAATTGTTGATGCAGTCAATCATCCTAAGGTTTTCGAGTTCTACCAACGAAATGGATTTAAGTTTCTTTTCTCCTCGGGTGAAGAAGAGTGGATTTTCCTACACAATAATGGTCAAGAACTAACAACGGCAGTTGAACCAATGCGAACACGACTGATGTATTTTGATTTAATATACCTCCGTACAAAAAAGATTTAAAGATAATAAGCCCCTCAGGCGAGCCGAAAGGCAGCATACTTGAGGGGCGTTACCTATTTTAGGCAGTAACGAAATCCATAAGGATGCGTTGCTGCCTAAATTCATTTTATGGTGATTTTCAATCAAATGTAAATCTATCTATATCTTTTGATATGCGATATTTTTTTATGATTCCTTGTCGGTGTTTTCCAATAGGCTTTCTGCCTCATCTTCTTCTTCTGCCATTTCAGGCATAAGTCCTGCGTTCTTTCTTGCAGTCCTCATCT
>CAVKNU010000088.1:0-10250 GCA_963657465.1 Lachnospiraceae bacterium | reverse complement strand
ATGGCTTTACTTCTGCATTTTGATAACCCACATAAGTAATAATGAGAGGTTGGTTAGCATCTGCTTCGATAGTAAAGTTACCATCGAGATCGGTGATAGTTCCAACATTTTTGTTGCCCTTCACCTGAACGGTTGCACCAATAACAGGTTCACCTTGGTCATCCAACACGACACCTTTGAAAGTGTTCTTTTGTGCGAACGCTGACGTTGACATTAACAATGCAGTCGCCAGCAATAGACTTTTTGTTTTCATATTGAAAGTTAGTTTAGAAATTGATTTTTCGTTATTATTTTCGGTTATATTAAATCTTATATTATAATGTAACTCTTAAATTGTGCGGATGTGCATTACTCGAATGCGTGTTTCCGTTTTGCGATTGCAAATATATAACGTTTTTTTCATATTTCCTATCCTTTCAACTAGATAAGTGGACTAAATTAACTTTGTATTTTTCATAACATGCTCATTGATAACTATTTAATATATTTTTCACATTCATTGAAAGTGGTTTAAATAAAGATACGATTTCTATAGATAAAAACTATTTTATTGGTTTTTCTACACTTTTTACTAATTCACACAAGCCCACTTTTCCTACATCCAATATTTTTCATAACACACTAGCTATCAATAGCTTACAGAAATCTACCTTTAATATTCGTCCACTTTCATATTGCATAGGCTAGTTTTCTACTTTATAATTTATTATTTTTGCAACCGAAACGTAAACCGAATCAAAAATAACTAACTTACATGAAACATTTAATATTATCTTGCGTGCTTTCGTTGGCAGCATTCTCAGCCACAAACGCACAACATCAGTTGCCAATCTATCTTGACAATACCAAGCCAGTGGAGCAACGCATCGATGATGCCATCGCTCGTATGACCTTGCAAGAGAAGATTCGCATCATCCATGCACAGAGTAAATTTTCATCTGCAGGAGTTCCTCGTCTCGGTTTCCCTGACTTCTGGACAGACGATGGACCTCATGGAGTTCGTCCTGACGTATTGTGGGATGAATGGGAGCAGGCTGGTCAGACCAACGACTCTTGTGTTGCATTCCCTGCCCTTACTTGCTTGGCTGCCTCTTGGAATCCTCAGATGAGTCGTATTTATGGCGAGGCTCTTGGCGAAGAAGCACTCTATCGTGGCAAGGACATGATTTTGGGGCCTGGTGTCAACATCTATCGCACACCGCTCAATGGCCGTAACTTCGAGTACATGGGCGAAGACCCATTCTTGGCTAGTGTCATGGTAGTACCTTATATACAAGGTTTGCAATCAAAAGGGGTATCTGCATGCGTAAAGCATTATTGTCTCAACAATGACGAGGAATATCGCCATCAAGTGAACGTCATCGTAAGCGATCGTGCCTTGCATGAGATTTACCTGCCTGCTTTCAAGGCTGCCGTAGAGAAAGGAAAAACTTGGGCCATCATGGGAGCTTACAATCTTTATAAGAACGAACACAATTGCCATAATCAATATACACTTAATAAAATCTTAAAACATGATTGGAAGTATGACGGCGTAGTAGTAAGCGACTGGGGCGGTGCACATGATACCGACCAAGCCATAAAGAACGGGCTCGACATGGAGTTTGGCTCTTGGACCAATGGCCTTACTATGGGGGTCAGCAACGCCTACGACAACTACTACCTCGCCATGCCTTATATAAAAGGAATACAGGAAGGTAAATACACAACCAAGGAACTTGATGAAAAAGTGCGCCGTGCATTGCGTCTCTTCTATCGCACCACGATGAATCCAAACCGTCCGCACGGATTCCTCTGCTCAGAAAGCCATTATGCTACAGCCAAGCAGATAGCTGAGGAGGGTATTGTACTTTTGCAAAACAAGAACAACGTATTACCTATCAATGTACAGAAGGCTAAGCGTGTATTAGTCGTGGGCGAGAATGCCGTGAAAATGATGACTGTTGGTGGTGGCAGTTCTTCGCTCAAAGTACAGCGTGAGATTTCCCCGCTTGATGGTTTGAAAGCTCGACTCGCCAAGGATGGTATTGAAGTGGATTATGCACGTGGATACGTAGGCGATGTAACAGGTAACTACAATGGTGTGACTACAGGTCAGAACTTGGAAGACAAGCGCAGCGAAGCTGAGCTTATCGCTGAGGCTGTGGAAAAGGCTAAGAATGCCGACTATGTAGTGATGTTTGGCGGTCTTAACAAGAGCGACTATCAAGATTGTGAGGGGCACGACCGCAAGGAGCTGGAACTGCCATATAACCAGAACAAGGTAATCGAAGCTTTGGCTAAGGCAAACAAGAACTTCGTTTATGTCAACATCTCTGGTAATGCCGTGGCTATGCCTTGGAAGGAAAAGGTATCTGGCATCGTACAAGGTTGGTTTATCGGAAGTGAGGCAGGTGAGGCTTTGGCTAGCATACTTACAGGTGACACCAACCCTAGCGGCAAATTACCATTTACATGGGTTAACTCTCTAAACGAAGTGGGCGCTCATGCCCTCAACACCTATCCTGGCACATGGCGCAAGGAAGGTGGTGCACAGGCTTCAGGAAATATCATCGACGAGGAATATAAGGAAGGCATCTACGTAGGCTATCGTTGGGCTGATGCTCATAAGACTCGCCCTACATTCGCCTTCGGTCATGGTTTGAGTTATACCCAGTTTGCCATCAGCAACCTACGTGCCGACAAGACAGCTATGGATGCAGATGGTTCTATCACCTTCACTGTCAATGTGAAGAATGTGGGCAAGCGTGCTGGTGCAGAGACTGTCCAGCTCTACATTCACGATGTAAAGGCATCGGTAGATCGCCCTTACAAGGAATTGAAAGGATTCCAAAAGATTTACCTCCAGCCAGGCGAGAGCAAGGATGTTAATATCACTATCCAGAAGGATGCCCTCAGTTTCTATGACGAGGCAACCTCTTCTTGGAAGGCTGAGCCAGGACAGTTTGAGGCTCTCGTGGGAAATGCCGCTGACAACCTCAAGCTCAAAAAAGCATTTGAGTTAAAGGTCAAAGAGTAAAAGCAAAAAGGTCTCTCGCTCCCATCAGCAAGAGACCTTTTTTACTTTTTTACTTTTTACCTTTATTTCATTCCTATCTCCTTCACTTTCTCCTCGAATACTTCCCTATCGCACAAGGCACCATTCTTTACCTTGGCTCTATAATTATAGATGGTATTAACGGAATAATGAAGGAATTCTGCTATTTTGGAACTGTCCTCAATACCCAGTCGGATGAGAGCGAAGATACGAATGGTTGTAGTAAGTTTATTATCATCTTCCAAAATGATGCGCTCCTCAGGTTTCAATAGAGCATTAAACTCGTTTACAAAGTTAGGAAAGAGTTTCAAAAATGCTGAATCGAAATTATCGTAAAGCTCACTCACATATTCATGATCCAACTGCATTTGGTCTATCAATTTCGTTAACTCACGAGCCTTTACCAGCTTCACCACTCGCTTACGCATGGTTTCTATCTTATCCACATATATCGCACAAAGACGCAAGAATCTACCGATATATACTTCTTTCATCTTGTTGCTCTCGTTCAAACTAGCATAAGCATTTTGCAAACACTCATTAGACTGTCTTAAATTTTCATTCGACAATTTCAACGCCTCATTAGATTGAGCTAAGCGTTTATTTGCCTCGGCCAAATTTTGATGAGCCAAAGCCAAACGGTTGCGCTGTTTGTTAACATAGAAAAGCAACATCAGAATAAAAATCAATAAGAAAGCTGAAAGAATAATCATCAGTTTGAGCTGTTTATTATTCTGAGTGATTTCATTCTTATAAGTCTCTTCCATAAAAGAAAGCACAGGCATGATTTGACGACTGCGTATAGGCGTATTAAAAGTCTTGGCAGCTTCCCACGCAAATTGAATATAAGCATACGAACGTTGGAATTGTTCTGCATCTTGATTCAATAAGTTTGCCAATTCCCACATCGAACCTTGGTCCATAACTGCTTGACGGGCGTCACATAATGCCGACTTCAAGAAATAATAACGTGCAGAATTATCATCTTTCTGATTTTTATATGTAACAGCACGATAATATGCCACAATAGCATACTCATGACTATCCATCTTTACAAACGACATTCGCTTATCATTTAAAGCCAATGCCTTTTTAAAATCTTTCTTGTCACGAGCATCCACTTCCAACATCTGTAAATATCGATCATCAGAATGTTGGAAATTACGCTCTATCAATAATCTTGTTTCTTGAGCTTTCAAAGAATAATACTTTCGGAGTTTTGGCACATTCGCATAATAAGCCAACTCTCCATACAAGTGAAGACTTGCCCATAAATAGTTACATTTTCCCTCATAGTTAAGTTTCAATGTATCAATCTCATTCAACAAGCTATAAGATTCCGTGTAATCACCAGTGGTAGAACATTGAAATGCCAACAATGCTTTTGCATTACCCTCCTTTACTTCGTCACCCATCTGCTGTACTAGGTCAACACATCTATTAAGATAAGCTACAGCCGAATCATTTTGAAAAGCTTGATATTCCTTGAACAAAGCAAAACCACATTTGTATTTATCTTGTTTCGTACGACATTTCTTCCATTGCACTATAAGCTTATCAATACGACTTTCACGCTGCTTGATAAATTCAGGTGACTGCTCAATTGCCTGATCCAAGCATTTATATAAAGAATCAACATTCCATTTAGCCATTGCCACATTTGACAATAGCAATAGGAAAACTATACTTATCAATCTACTCATAAGGCTTTGGATTTTAATCTTCCGTTCTATTTAGGTTATTCTTTTAATAAAGTGTGGCAAAGATAATCATTATTTTGCAAACTCCCAAATTTAACGTTCCTATTTTCACTAATAAAATACTTTTTTTCATCAAAAAGCATCCACTTTTTAAGAAGATGAGAGAAGTTACAACTCTCTGCTTCTCAACAACATATCTTTCTATATTTTTATTTTTTATCCACATTTTACTATCAAGATTCCCATTTTTTCAATCTTTTTATTAATTTTGCAAAATATATAAGATATAACCATAAAACTTTAACGCTATAATCAAAACAACAATGAGAAAGACTCTATTATCACTATCATTGATGATGTTGGGATTAACCATACCAACAACTCAAGTGATGGCAACAACGCCCAAATCTGTTGCCACTCAAAAGAACAAGAAACAAGCCAGAAAGCAACCTACAACAGGCAAAATCTTACCTATGAAGGAATACATCGACCAGTTGATGGCAAAAATGACCCTTCAAGAAAAAATAGGGCAGCTCAATCTCACCGTAGCTGGTGAAATTACCACAGGTGGTGCCATACAAACTCAAGTAGGCACCGATATCGCTGAAGGCAATTTAGGTGGCGTATTCAACATCAAAGGCCTTGACAAGATTAAAGTCTTGCAAGACATTGCCATCAAGAAGAGTCGCCTAGGTATTCCTTTGCTCGTGGGCATGGATGTTATACATGGCTATGAGACCATGTTTCCTATTCCTTTAGCCCTCTCTTGCTCTTGGGATACGGAAGCTATGCAGAAAGTGGGCGAAGTTGCAGCCAAGGAAGCCAGTGCAGATGGCATTAACTGGACTTTCTCTCCAATGGTAGATGTTGCACTCGATGCTCGTTGGGGACGTATTGCTGAAGGCAATGGTGAAGATCCTTATTTGAGTGGAGTAATGGGAGCAGCCATGACAAAAGGTTACCAATATTTTGACATGAACAACGATTTCATTCTGCCAAAAGAACACATCATGGCTTGTCTCAAACACTTTGCCCTCTATGGCGCTGTAGAAAGCGGCAAGGAATACAATACGGTGGATATGAGCAAGGTGCGTATGTTCAATCAATACCTCCCTCCTTACGAAGCTGTAGTAAAAGCAGGTGTAGGTAGCGTGATGTCGTCATTCAACCTCATCGACTATGTACCTGCCACCGCCAACAAATGGATGATGACTGATGTGTTGCGTAATCGTTGGGGATTCAAGGGACTCTTGGTAACCGACTACGCCTCAATCGCAGAAATACTAAATCATGGTACAGCCAAGAACTTAAAGGAAGCTTCAGAGAAGGCTCTCTTGGCTGGTACCGACATGGATATGTGTTCTAATGGATTTGTCAAGAATCTGGCACAAAGCCTAAAAGAAGGCAAAGTGAGTGAAGCAGACATTGATATTGCTTGCCGTCGCATTCTCGAAGCCAAATATAAGCTCGGTCTTTTCAATGACCCATACCGCTATTGCGACAGCAAACGCCAGAAGACAGACATTTACAATGCAGAAAACAGAAAGATTGCTCGCGATGTAGCAGCAGAAACATTCGTATTGTTGAAAAATGACAACAATATTCTTCCTTTGAAGAAACAAGGTAAAATTGCCTTGATTGGTCCGCTCGCTGATACTCGTAATAATATCGCTGGTACATGGAGTGTAACACAAGCTCCAGAAAAATATACCACCATCAAGGAGGCTATGCAGCAGTACCTGAAGGGCACAGGCGCCACCTTATTATATACACAGGGTAGCAATATCTGGCACGATGCCCAGTTACAGAAGAATGGTGAGTTCGACAAACCATTACAGCACGGTGATGATACCCAAATGAAGGCTGAAGCACTCAAAATCGCAAAAGATGCAGATGTCATCGTATGCTGCATGGGCGAAAGTGCTGACATGAGTGGTGAGTGTGGCTCTCGCACCAATCTAGAGATGCCTGATGTACAACACGAACTTCTCGCAGAACTGGTAAAACTCGGAAAGCCAGTTGTACTTCTCAACTTTGCAGGTCGTCCTACCGTCCTCTCTTGGGAAAAGCAGAACGTGCCAGCCATCATGAATGTATGGTTTGGAGGTTCAGAAATGGGAGATGCCCTCTGCGATGTCATCTTTGGCGACAAGGTACCTTCTGGTAGATTGACAACCTCGTTACCTAAGACCACAGGTCAGGAGCCTCTCTATTATAATCATCAGAACACAGGTCGTCCAGTGCCAGACAACAATTCTCAATTTGCCAAGTATGCCAGCAACTGCCTTGACGTGAGCAACGGTCCACTTTACCCATTCGGCTATGGATTGAGTTACACTACTTTCGAATACAGCAACTTCCATCTAAGCACCAACAAAGCTAACATCACAAATGCAGAGGCTGAAACTTGGAATGGCGATGTTAACATTACAGCAACTATCACTGTCAAGAATACAGGTAAACGTGATGCCGACGAGGTAGTACAGCTCTACATTCGCGACATGGTGGCAAGCATTGCTCGCCCAGTCATCGAATTGAAGGGATTCCAGCGCATTCATCTCGCAGCAGGCGAAAGCAAGGAGGTTACTTTCACTATTACTCCTGATATGCTCAAGTTCTATAATGCAGAGCTGAAGCACGTCATCGAGCCAGGTGAGTTCCAAATTATGGCTGGTCCTAACAGTCAAAGCCTTCAAAAAACCTTGCTTACCGTAGAATAAGCTTGCAGACACCATTATTCTGTAAAAATTCCCCATTTTTAGGTATTGCAGAACTTTGAAAGTATGATTACCTTTGCAGTCGAAATGTAACTAAACAAATAATAAACGTTTTAAAACTAAAAGTATCATGGTTATTGAAAAAGTTCATGCAAGAGAAATCCTCGATTCTAGAGGTAATCCTACTGTAGAGGTAGAAGTAACATTGGATAATGGTGTGATGGGCAGAGCTAGTGTTCCATCAGGAGCTTCTACCGGTGAGAATGAGGCTCTCGAACTTCGCGATGGCGACAAGGCTCGCTATGGTGGCAAGGGTGTTTTGAAGGCTGTGGAGAATGTGAACAACATCATTGCACCTGCTCTCAAGGGTGATGACGTGCTCAATCAGCGTGCCATCGACTACAAGATGCTCGCTCTCGATGGTACTCCTACCAAGAGCAAGCTCGGTGCCAATGCCATCTTGGGTGTTTCCCTCGCCGTAGCACAGACCGCTGCCAAGGCTCTCAACATTCCATTGTATCGCTATATTGGTGGTGCCAACACTTACGTATTGCCAGTTCCTATGATGAACATCATCAATGGTGGTGCCCACTCTGATGCTCCTATCGCTTTCCAGGAGTTCATGATTCGCCCAGTAGGTGCTCCTTCCGAGAAAGAGGCCATCCGCATGGGTGCCGAGGTGTTCCATGCTTTGGCTAAGCTCTTGAAGAGCCGTGGTTTGTCAACAGCCGTAGGTGACGAGGGTGGTTTCGCCCCTGCACTTGATGGCATCGAGGATGCACTCGAAAGCATCTGCCAAGCTATCAAGGATGCCGGTTATGAGCCAGGCAAGGACGTGAAGATCGCCATGGACTGCGCAGCTTCTGAGTTTGCTGTACAGGAGAATGGTGAGTGGTTCTATGATTATCGCCAGCTCAAGGATGGCAAAAAGAAGGATCCTAATGGCAAGAAGCTCACTGCCGAGGAACAAATCAAGTACTTGGAAGAATTGATCACCAAATATCCTATCGACTCTATCGAGGATGGTCTCGACGAGAATGATTGGGAGAACTGGGTGAAGTTGACCGCTACCATCGGTGACCGTTGCCAGTTGGTAGGTGATGACTTGTTCGTTACCAACGTGAAGTTCCTTCAGAAGGGTATCCAAATGGGTGCTGCCAACAGCATCTTGATTAAGGTAAACCAAATTGGTTCTTTGACAGAGACTTTGGAGGCTATCGAGATGGCTCATCGTCATGGTTACACCACTGTTACTTCTCACCGTTCTGGTGAGACTGAGGACACTACCATTGCCGACATCGCTGTTGCAACCAACTCTGGTCAGATCAAGACTGGTTCTATGAGCCGCACCGACCGTATGGCTAAGTACAACCAACTCATCCGCATCGAGGAAGAACTTGGCAATGTAGCACAGTATGGC
This sequence comes from Lachnospiraceae bacterium, assembly GCA_963657465.1. Taxonomy (GTDB): domain Bacteria; phylum Bacteroidota; class Bacteroidia; order Bacteroidales; family Bacteroidaceae; genus Prevotella. The sequence goes on along the minus strand of CAVKNU010000088.1, from coordinate 1,376 downwards.
TACAAGAAATTGAAATAAGAATAACTAGAAAGAAACTGAAGCAATTCAGTTCTTAACATACATTCATTTTCTAAAACACGAAAAGCAGGGTTGCCGTGAGACAATCCTGCTTTCTTTGTTTTTATACATCAGATAGATTACAAATAGACCAGAAAAGTGGAAATATCGTGCAAAAATCGTGTCTATCTCGTTCAAAAACGAGTTTTTCCCCCTATTTTATCAGAATTTACTACCTCTGAACCTCCAAGAATCCGTACCTTTGCACCCGAACTTAACAGGAAAAAGTTATTTTTAAGTTCTAGCAAGGGGAGTTTTGTATGGCATAATGTCATCTATTTTAGTGATTTTATCTCTTCTATACTCAATCCTGTAGATTTAGCAATTACGTCTAGAGGAACATTTAAAGATAGCAAGTTAAGAGCGATTCCGTTTTGTGCCTCTTTTTTTCCTTCTGCTTTTCCTTCTGCAATAGCCTCTTCTCTGTCGGCTTCACGACAAGCCATGTAGTCACGAGCAATCCAGAGACTATTCTCGTATTGCTCCTACTCCTTTTGAGTGAGACGATGGCTATCGGCATACTTAGCCAACTTCTCGAAAATCTTCTTTTGTGCCGTAAATGGCATTCTTGTCAATGCTTCCATATGCGTTAATACATAAATCTACAGCAACATTGCTATGCAAGTGCAAAGATAGCTGTTTTTCTGTAAGTACCAAATATTTTGTTGCTTTCCTCTGTAAAAAAGTATCCTAAGATACTTGGCGATGTATCTTAGGATACTTGGGCATCTATCTTAAGATACTTGATAAAGTATCCTAAGCTTCCTTTTCCGATAGAATTATTTCTTCAAATCAAAACCTACACGTACACCATCATAATTCTTTGAGATGTTGCCAATCGTGCTAAGCGTTGTATTTCCACTCAAGGCTGTAAGCGTCTGAATCAAAGTCAAGAGTTTCTTTGACTCAAAGAGCAAACTGATGCCAGAGGTGTTGCGAGTGGCAAAGCCTGAGATGCTGAGCAAAAGTCCCTTCATCTGAATGGCATGGGTACTCTCGTCGAAGGTATAAGTTCCCTTCCAAGACTTGCCATCAATCTTTGACTCAAATGTACCATCCTCATTAAACTTGAAATAAGTATTGGAATTTGAGAATCCTGCCTTCTTGTAATAAGTCTCCAATTGGCTCTCAATCTTGCTGGAAGCGATTTCACCACCAGCCTTAGCCAAAAGGTTTTCTGAAGTAAAAGCACAACCAGGAGAACTATACTTCCAAGTAGAAGCGCAAAGGTCTGCCTGCTTGAAAGTGGTAGAACCTATCACATTGTCGAGAATGCCACTAATGATGCTACCTGCAGCAGAAGAACTGCTAGAACTACC
>CAVKNU010000087.1:0-10425 GCA_963657465.1 Lachnospiraceae bacterium | reverse complement strand
CTTGACATCATCAATCTGTATCACCCTCAAAATCAAAAGCTATGAACGATTTCTCTGCATTCATCGTCTTCATCATCGTCTTCAAGGTACTGGGTGGCATCCTCGGTGCCATCTTCGGCGGTGAGAAGCGCAACGATTTCCGCAGGGACAGGTAGCAAACGGCTACTTCGTGTCCCTCAGTTTGAGCATCGCCCGGTGCGCCATGTCGTGCGTCTCGGGCAGTTGGGCGTATTTGTGGTAAGGCACGGTCTTCACCACTACGGACTTGTGTCTCTCTTTGGCGGCAATGCACGCTTGTATGAGGTCTGCATTGGAAGACTTCTCCGTAGGCGTTTTGTCAAAGTTCTGCTGGATATACGACACGTTGGTCAGGAACACGACGGTTGCGCCCTCGGGCAGAACATCCATCGCATGAAGCATCACCGTGAGCATCATGCGGAACTCCGTTGTATGCAGGTCGGCAATGTCGTACCGCTCCACGACCTTGCCGTCCTTCTCCATGATGTACGCTCCGCCTCCGGCACGCTCCTCATGGGCATAGTCGCAACTGCCGCCCACCCATATATAATAGGTGGAGGCATTCATGCGGAGCTTTATCGGTTTGGAGTATTTCATAAAACAGCTGGTTGCTTTGTGTATTATTTGATGCAAATAGAGGCCAACTTCTTTATTATTTCCTCCAATTGCTCTTTATATAATAAGCCTTCTGTATATTCTGAAGGTATTGAATTGTAGCCGTATTTTGCACCAAGTAAAGAACAGGCAACAGCAGCATTAGTGTCGGCATCTCCACCAGCGTTGACAACGGTCAGCAATCCGTCTGCAAACGATGTACAATGCCCAAATGCCCATAATGCAACAGAAAACGTCAATAGCGTGTAGCCCATACATTGGTCATCCATTAGGTCTTTCACGTCATCTGTCTTATTGGCTCTCTCTATATACTTTGCAATACGCTCGTCATACAACATTGCTGTCTTCATCATCTGTGCACAAGTTGGAACGGGAGTGTTGTAAACAAGCGAATTAATCAGTTGACTTATTATCACGCATGTTCCAACACATCTTGGGTCATAGTGTGTTAGCTTGCAGATGTTCTCCGCACAAACTACAGTCGCTTTGGGGAACAGACCAACGACAGACGTTCTCATAAGTCCGCCATTGGCTGCCGACTGACAATGACTCATTTCCCAAATCTTTCTGGACACATCAAAGGGTTGGTCAACATAGTCAGCTATAGTCAGCACCTTATAAGTGTTTTCACCAATGCCCATAGGAGTACCATTGGCCCAATCTTTGAAATGTCTGGCAATATTCTTGAAATCAACACCATTGTCTTCTATGACAGCATCTGCAATGCATAGCATCATATCAGTATCATCTGTCCAGTCACCAATTTTCCATCTTTTTCGATGTCTGTCTTGATAAATCTGACTATAATGTTGTATGCCTGTGGGATATTTCCATGCCATATCCTCATCTGTCATTCCTTCTGTGCCAAGTCCCAACGCATCGCCTATGGCTTGCCCGTAAAGGACACCTCTAAACTTGTCTATAGTTTCTTGTTGTGTCATATTCCATCCTGTTTATTGTATAAAAGGCTCTTTCCTAAAATTACAGGTACTACCAAACTATTATCGCATAAAAACAATTTTGTAAACTGTTTCCCTTCGTATTCAAATGAGAAACGCCACACTTTACAAATCCGCAACTTATTATCATGACATAAAGCCAACTGCCTACCCCTATATTGAAAAATGTCGGAGAATTTTACAGGTTCAATGTTTTCGAATTTGGAAGCTTCTCCAATATTAAAGAAGGACAAAAATGTAGGATGAACATAGTTGTGTTTCCTTTTATCGTCAATCATAAAGCAAAATCCAACACCGCCTACTTTTGCATAGATTTCATAACCGTTACTTTTAATATTCATGACAATCTTGATACGTCAATTAAGTTTCTATTGCTTAAACACCGTCTACAATATCTATAATTGAAGAATTTTTGTAGTGAATTACTATTGGAGCATTTGCAGTTTTGCTATTGACATTCTTTAATTGTTGAAGAGAGACTTGCATATTTTCACCTTCAACCTTTATAAATGCAATACTAGGTAAGACATTCACTATAATTCCTTGCTTTTTAATGATTTTGTCCAAATTTTCGATTTCCCTTTTTATTGCACTAACTAATTTTTTCAGAGCAATTCTTATACTGTTAAATGTATTGTTTTTAAAGAACTTATATAAGGCATTGTTTTCGTCATGCTCTTCCATAATTATCATGCAACGATGCGCTCCTTCATTTCGCACCTGTCTTAACTGCGAATAAGTGATTTTTATTTTGTCCTTCGGGAATAAAGTGTTGCATATTGCATTGAGCTTATGGGCAATCTCAATATCACTTACACTATTATATTCTTTGTTCCCAATACGTTTGAAAGCGTATTTACCTTCCTCATTGGTGCCCTTTTCTATAAAAATTAGCAACTCTTCAATGTTTGGAAACATCACATAAAAGTAAAAGTTTACAACATTTTCTATTTGATAGAATGCATTTGCGCAAAAAGAATAAAAACGTTCTTGTTCTTTTTCTTTAAGATCCATAGCGGCATTTTCCATACGAAGATTATCTATTAGCAATTGGTCTTTCAATCTTTGCAATTGGTCTCTCTGTATTTTATTACCTTTACCTTCCGTCAATATGAAATCGTATGAAATGCTGTTGTTAGCTCTTATTTCAAGAGCTTCGCGAATAGCGTGTACATCATCACAAATAGAGGCTTGAGATGAAACGGCAGTTGCGGAAGAGGCGATTTGCAACCTCTTCCGCAATTCTGCATCAAACTCAGGGGTCTGTCTGCAAAGTTGTACTATCTTTTCTATTGTAGTTTTTAATTTTTCGTCCATAATCGCTAACTTAATAGTTTATCCAAATCGTTATTCAACTCGTCTATATCAATAGGTTGGATAGGTGGAACCGTTATTTTGTCAGAACGATGTACCAGCCAGAATTGCTTGCCTTTCGCATCTCGACAGTTGGATATTGAAAGTAATTCCTTTTTGTCTTCATACTCTTTCTTTAAGGATTTGTTTACCGATGCCTTTTGTTTTCTTCCTCCTAATATGAAAGAGGCATAGCGATGCGGGACAAAGCTTTCCTGTTTCTGGTTCTTTGCTGTCCCTATCAATTCTTTTAAGGAGTCTGGTACGCAATCAAATTCCTTCGGTATTGATGTAATTATTGTAATGGAGGTGCTGTTCTTCCGCTCAAACTCCAAAACAGGCATGGTTTCAACATATGTGATTCCCTGCTGCGTTGTTTTTGTAGCATCACTAAGCGAACCACATAATTCGTCAAATTGTTTTTTTAACCTGATATAGACACTGTCGTTCTCGCCTTTCACCATCTTTAGGTACATGAGTTTTCCGTCCAATACATTTATCATGTCTGGATTTCCTTTCTTTATGTGCCCTTTCTCTTCCTTGTATTTTGGGAAAAACTTATTGAAAGCAGTGTCATAGCCGTATTTCTGCCAAATATACAAGATATTGCGTATATTTCGGACATATTTTTGTGACACGTTGAGTTTTTCACTAACGATAATACCTGTCACCTCCTGTCTAGCCCCCAACTTTTGTAATCTGGTTTTTGCTTCATTCATGGCAAAGCCTTGTTGCTCAATTATTCGCTTTAATTCAATCCTAAACTCGCCTGAAATCTGATATACATTATGCATTGAGCTGAAAGTAATGTCGTCTGCATATCGAGAATACACAACTCCAAAACGCTTGGCCAATCCTGCAAGTCTCCTGTCCAATGTGTCACAAATCATATTGGTAATGATAGGTGAAGTCGGTGCGCCTTGAGGCAATACATATTGTATTGTACCATCCTCCATTTTCTCTTTCATGGAACATAGTCCAGCAATAACGTTAGCTATAGACTGCTTGAAATTTAGCGGTTTCAGTTGTAGCCTCTTCCACACCCTTGCCTGGTGGATACTTGGAAAGAAATCCTTCAAGTCAATATTGAATACGTAGTAGTGCCCCCTGTGCATATTTGCGTTGGTGACAACGGAGCGGCCTTCCGTGAACCCCATAGCATGAACGGATGGAGTGTACAAGGCTTTGAATATCTCATTGACATATCTAAGAAGCAACATGAAACTTTGGTTTCTTGGAGCAGTAATCAGCCTGAAACCACCAGTCTTCTTCTTGATTTTAAATTGCTTGTATCGATGAAATGAATTATTGGGGTTGCAATAATAATTTAGATGTTTCATCGTGAAAGGATAGAATTTGTCGGCCATACCATTTGCAGCCATCTCATCCATTTTAATTTGGTTGAGAAGGTGAAGAAGTTCTTCTTTAGTCTCCATCTGTTGGATGGTATTTGCTATGTAATCTCTATCCATATGTATAAAGTCCGTTAGTTTTGAAGAGGTGTAATCGGAATCAACAGATGCTCATTTCTTTATATAAGAATATAAAATACTAAACTATACAACATAACACAATAGAAAGGACATACACGTATGTCAACAGTCTACGTTAACGTGATAACATTGTTTATCTCATCCCCGAAGGGTAATGAGACATCATGCGAATCTACCTCTGAAGGAGGCATGGCTTCCGCCCGCAAGACGTATTCAAATTTATATCTGTCGTTCCGATTATCAAAGACCTCTTTTTGAATTTCAGTGCAAAGTTACAGAGATGCCGCGAACTCTATGTTCGTAATAATTCTCCAATTGCATTTTATTTAATCTATATTCCAATATGCGTCTGGATCTCCGTCAAAAGCGTCATCTATCACATCGTCACTATATCCTTCCACATCTTGAGCGTAATATCCTTCATATTCCCCATAATTGGTTCCATAATCATCGTATAATCTGCTATCTTTTAGGGGAATATCATTTACATCTAATATGTCCGATAAAACTATATCTTGTGCTATATCCCCCTTAACAACTTTTGTGGTGGTACGCTTCTTATCATAAAATGCCCATATGTCATCGTACTCTATGGGCAGGACCTCATTGCCATTTTCATCAATCAAGCCCCATTTGTTTCCGTTTTCTTTTTGCCCATTTGTTGCGGTTCCGATTTTCACCCTTGCAAGTCCGTTGTCATATCCGTCTATCCAATTGTATTTGCCAAATGGAACAACAACAGAACCATCAACACGCAAAACTCCATATTGGAATTTCTCATTTTGGGCGGTGTATAGTTCTTTGTTTCCTATTGCAGGTACCAAACTGTTGAAGGAGGACTCGAATATTATTTTTCCATTTGAGGCAATAAGACCATACAATGAACGATTATAGCAAGCTACTTTACCGCCACTTCGGATGTAGCCATATGGAACATCGACAGCGACTCTTATATAGTCTTCATTGCTATAGCAGTCACCGTAATACATGCTATAATGTGGCTTAACTACTATAATACCATCTTGGTTTACAAATCCAATTTTCTCGCCACTAGTAAATGGTATGAGTAGCCTCTGGTCTTCCTTCAATTTATATGAAGACGCAGGAACCAGTATTTTGGTGTATTGGTTGATTGATAATATTTCGTTCTTTTCCATATCTTCCATTTTTAATTTGTGGTGCAAAGTTACTGCGATGTCACGAACTCTATGTTCGCGTTTCTAAGTTTTTGTATCTTTCTGACATTTCTGCTAGTCTTTTTTCTATTGTATTGCGAATAGAAGCAGGAGAAAGAACAATGAGCTCCTTGCCAAACCCCGTTAGCTCACGTATAAGTTCATAATTTTCTTTGCAGTCTATACTGAAGAACTTACCCTTTTGAAGTGTCGGATGTTTTTGCCTTAATTCTTCTTCTATTTGTTCGTTAATAATTCTTTGCGACCCATGAAGCGGTTTTGTAGCAACATAATCTTTTGATATATCACTTACCCAAAATAAAATATTATAAACAGGACTGTCACTGTTTATAGTTACTCCAACGATGTCTTCAAATTCTACATTTATGTCTCCTTGGTATTCAATATACTTATGAGATGGCAAAGGAGTAATCATATCAATTCTGTCAAGCCCAAAACAAAGAAATTTCGCGTCTATTTCAGCTGCACAAAACAGATACCAACGACGATTATACTCCTTTAATAAATAAGGATGAACATTGGTTGTCAGTTCTGTTTGCGGAGCCGAGAACTTATGATAGTGTAATTCTACAACTTGTTGTTGGGAGATGGTACTAAACAATTCTCCGAGCAAATTAGAATTTGCCAAAGGATTCTTTGTCAATGAAATAATTTTTCTGTCGCTTTGCCTTATCCCTAATCCAAGGCGCAATCCCTCCAATGCATCCAAGTTTGGAAGTCCATCAAATTGACCGAGTAGAGACAGAGCTTCTTTCAAAAGATACTCTTCGTCATCACTCAAGTCTTTCTTGAATATTGAAAATGATGGTTGGGCATATCTTAGACATCTTTTATTGTATGACTTCTGCTTCTCGCCATTATATCCAGGAGCAGAATATCGCTCTATCTCCACAAGGAATGGTCCTTCGTATTCTAGATAAAAGATGTCTTTTTCTATTGTACGCCGTCCGACTCCTTTCCCACTTGGGTACATTTCAGATAGTCGCTTGTTGACTTCTTCTGTCAAATCATCAAGCGAGTAATTATGATACCGACTGCTTAGCAACTCGTCGAGTATCTTATATCTTGTCATTGCGTTTTTATTTGCGGGCATAGTTTATATTTTATAAGACAATAATCTTATTGGCGAGATTCGGCAATATCGCTTTTATTCGACTTTCAGAAGACTTGCTTACGTAAATTTCCTTTAGAGAAGGACACTCGTCAAAAGTCTCTTCTATACATTCTATTGAATCTGGGAGATAAAGTGTTTGAAGAGAATTGTAATCACCGTTACACCACCATCTTCCCGTAAAGGCTCCCTTTTTTATTATTTTTATACCTTCTGGAATCTTATATTCAGTATTATATATGTTTAAACTTCTTCTTAGCTCTGTAAAATCTTCAGAAAATACAAGACATTGTTCTGCGTCCAAAATTTCATCAGGTTCAGCCCAATAATCGACCATTTGGTTGGAAACTTCACCATCAATATAACAAGTTATCATTGCTATCGTATTTCTTTCTTTACGTCTGTAATAATGCTTTTCGTAACTACCTGCCTTTAATAAAAGTGCATTTTCCCAGTCATCAACCATTGGCGAAATCAGATTACGAATGACGATTACCCCATCTTCACCAACGGCTAGAAGCCTCGTTCCATCATTGGAAAAGGCCGCAGATGCAACACCGAATTTTCTTGTCAATCGTGTGGTGCCGTCAATCCCTTCTCCAAAATCATTGTAACTTTCTTGACAATTTTCCAAATCTTCAGAGTCATAGATATAAATGTTGCCAGAAGGCTGATGCCCCCATTTGGTATTTGGATGTTGCTGATAACTAATATAGTTTTGGTCTGAAAAGGCAATGTATTTTCCTGATGGGCTGAAACAAAGCAAACTTTTCCCCTTTGCTATACTTGTATATTTATAGTTTGATTCCGCATATGCAATCATCGCATTAGCGTGACTATCATAGTAAGCCACGTCACCGCGTTTGCTGAACATAGTCATCCATACGGCATGAAGATCCATACCAGTATCTTTCCTGTCTACGACTTTGCGCTCTTGTAAGTCATAGATTTCAAAAACACCCTCTTCGGAGTTCCTCCATGTGTCGCCTTTCATTTTCGCCCCAAAAGCGAGGTATTTTGAATCGTAAGAGAAAGAAACATAGTTTAAAAACCAAACACTTCTTCCGATTAAGATATGGTGCTCTGTTGAACTTTCAGTGTTCTTGTAGCAAACATATCCCAAGATATCAATAAACAAAGATGTAAAGTCGTTTTCTTTGTTTATGTATCTTTTCTCATCAGTATCATTGAGTTCTGCTATTCTCTTTTTTACTTGAGAGTCAGATATATTAACGCCATGACCACTACATAATAAATTGTGGTTTTTTTCATAAACATGACAAAATAAAGCCATCCTGCCATATCTTTGCAGCAATTCTTTACGCAAGTTTGATTTATTTGCTTTCTCATTCTCTGAGGAGTTATTTTGCCAATTGTATTTTTTTTTAAGTTGCAAGTACTCCTCAAGGCTGATTTCTTGTTTTGTAAGACGATTATAATAAACTGTCTTTTCTTTCAGGCTTGCGGTATATTTGCCATCCGGGCTCATATATATATGGTTTGACATTTCAGCTTCTGAAATTCTCTTCAATGAAATTGGATCCCTCCATACGGGTAGTCTTCCCTCAATTTCTTGAATGAGAATCTCAGGTTTATAGCCATTAAAACCAGCATAGCGTGCAACAGTGGATCCTTCTACTTCAAATGGTTGTTTTACCATATCCTCGAATCCAAAGATACCCATGCTTTTATCTTTGCTAACAAAAACGACATTCTTTCCATCACCCGTAAAATAAGCATTATTATATGATGAAGTGTCAAATGATTCTTCCAATATACGTTTCTGGGTTTCTTTGTGTTGATTGTGCAGCACAAGGGCTTCATCGGAAATAGTTACATATGAATTTCCCGATTTTGAACATCCGAGAAGTTTGGCACCATGTTCTACCTTTATCTCTATTTTGATATCACCTGAAGCCTGTGGAGTTTCTGCGTCGTCGGATTCTATGAGAATATCATTAACGCTTAGAAAATCACAAAAGTTTAAGCTGTTCTTGTATTCTCCGCGCATTACGAATGGTACCTTATAGGCCTTAGAAGGGTAGGATACGATATATCCACTTAAGATAATAAATTGTATATTATCTTTTAATTGTATTCTTATCTTTTCGATACGTAAGCCAGAACAGCAAACTTCAAGACCTCGGTATTTTGATAGGAGAGCTTTGTTTTCTTCTGCAAACAATCGATAATTGTCAATTGATTTCAAAAATTCATTAGTCATTCTCCCGCATAAACTCTCAATATAGAATGGAACTCTGATTCCTAGTATGCTCTTTTCGTCATTTTCCAAAGAATATAAATGGTATATTTTTTGAGATACACCATCCGAGCAAAATTTTAAGAGGTAGCTGTTTGCAAGAACGTAATTCGTGGTTATTTTTCCTATCCATTCATATGCACGAATATCGTTAGAGTCAAAGTCCAGCCCATATAATTTCTCTTCCTTTACAAAATACAACTTACTTCCAATAGAATATTGACCATCAAATTCTATCAAAACCTTCATCTGTCTGTAATCAAAAACCACCACCTGCTTGTCTTTTTGATATACAACGAGATGCGAGTTGCTATAGATATGATTATTGAAGCTTATGACATTTGTACCCGTAGTCACATTGAAGATAGAATAGTCTTGTTCGGTCTGAAACAAGAAATAATCACATGTCTCGCCACAATATTTATCGTATGCATAAATGTCGTTAGGGGTCAAATTATATTCGACCTTTTCCTCATTCGTTTCCGTATTAGTAGCATATAATCTATCTTTTGTTGCAACAAACACCCATGGGTTCTCATCATACACGAATGCCTTCTTTATGTTACTTCCACCAAGTTTTATTGCATCTTCAATCTCAATATTTATTTCTTCCCCAAGGCTTTCGCTAAATAGTCGGTGCTTGCCTGCAGTAAGTTTGAATACGAGCGGCTTGCCTTCTAATTTATACACAATACCTGTCTGCTCATCTGCAACATCCACAGATGACAGTTCTGAACTCAATACAATATCCGTATTAAGATATGCATGATGCGTATTTACATTTATGACTTTGCTCATATGTTGAAATTTTTGTGCAAATGTACAACTATAAAACGAACCCTATGTTCGTTTATTGTAATGATAGGAATTTTCTATACTAAAACACATTTGCAGTGGGCTTCACGGCCTCATTTTTTGGGAAAATAGCATGTCTGCATTGGACATGCTGGTCTTCACGTTTTTATGACCAAGAAGTTTGCCGTCTATTGATTCATCATGTTCTTCTGCTTTCATTCCTCATCTTTCGGTTTCCTCTTCCCCAACGGCCCGCTGAAGTGTCCTCTGTTCAGCTTTACACCATACTTGTTCAGTATGCGGAAGACGGAGCTGCGGCTGCGGAAACCACTGACCGTCCAGATGTCGTCGATGGTGTGACCGCTGTTGTACATCGAGACGATGGTGCTTTCACGCTCCTGTTTTGTCTCGGCGGCTTTCGTCTTCGGACGGACGTTGAGGTTGCGCTGCAGGTTCTGCACATGGGCAGAAGCACGGCGGAGAGCCATAGCCTCTTCGGGGAGCGAGCCAATCATTTGGAACATATCTGCTGCGGAGGGCGAAGGGAACACCTTGTCGAAGGAGTACATTTTGTCGTGGATGGAGATGATGCGTACCATCTTCACACGGCAGAGTTCGAAGAACG
>CAVKNU010000086.1:0-10478 GCA_963657465.1 Lachnospiraceae bacterium | reverse complement strand
AGTCGTCACCCCAAACTGGGCGCATCACGTCGTCGTTCTCATACTGGATGGAACTTGTCTTCACCGAAATCATCGCTGCATAGTGCTTGAATGCCTTAGGCAAGCGAGAGCTATAAAGTACGGTCAAGTTTGGCTCTGGTGAAGGACCCATGTTCTCCAATGTGTGAAGGAAACGGAAGTCATTCTTTGTTACCATAGAACGACCATCTTGTCCCATACCACCTACCTCAAGAGTAGCCCAGACAGGGTCGCCTGAGAAGAGCTGGTTGTATGAAGGGATGCGAGCGAACTTCACCATACGGAACTTCATCACCAAGTGGTCGATCAACTCCTGTGCCTCATCCTCAGTAAGTGTACCCTCGTTGAGGTCACGCTGGATATAGATGTCGAGGAAGGTAGAGATACGACCTACCGACATCGCAGCACCATTCTGTGTCTTCACGGCTCCGAGGTAACCGAAGTAGAGCCACTGCACAGCCTCACGAGCATTCTGAGCTGGCAGACTGATGTCGAAGCCATAGCTCTGCGCCATTTCCTTCAAACCCTTCAATGCCTTGATCTGCATAGATACCTCCTCACGCAAGCGGATAACCTCGTCAATCATCTCACGGTCGCCCATGTTGAGGAGGTCGTTCTGCTTCTCCTCGATGAGGTAGTCGATACCATAAAGAGCCACACGACGATAGTCACCTACGATACGACCACGACCGTATGTATCAGGAAGACCTGTCAAGATGTGATTGTGGCGCACATGCTTCATCTCTGGAGTGTAAGCATCGAACACGCCATCGTTGTGAGTCTTGCAATATTTATGGAAAATTTCGTGGAGCTTCCCAGATGGCTCATAGCCGTAAGTAGTACAAGCCTGCTCTGCCATCTTGATGCCACCATATGGCATGAAGGCACGCTTCAATGGCTTGTCGGTCTGAAGACCTACCACCTTCTCCAAGTCCTTGGTGCCCTCACCGATATAGGCAGCACCGTATGCTGTCAATCCAGAAACCACTTCTGTTTCCATATCAAGCACACCACCCTTGGCACGCTCCTCTTTCTGGAGTTCCTTCAACATCCCCCAAAGAGTATTGGTAGCCTGGGTAGGTTCTGCTAAAAACGTCTCATCGCCGTCATAGCTAGTGTAGTTGTTCTGAATGAAATCACGAAGATTCACCTCACTTTGCCACTTGTTTCCTTTGAAACCTCTCCATTCTGTTTTCATAAATCTAATATTTTTTTAAGTTAATAACTAATACCATTATATATAATAATGTGAAGAAACAAAAAGCCCAATCAGCACTATCGCTGAATTGGGCTGCAAAGATACGACATTTTCCAACAAGAATCAAAAAGGAATTTGTTAATTTACATTTCACGTCTGCAAAATCCTCATTTATGATGAGCAAAAAACATCTTACATGTTTTACTCTTTCATCTTCTTTAAGTATTCTGATGGTATCTCTCCATATTCTGCCTTAAAACAACGACGGAAATATGCAATGCTATTCATACCCACCATGAAGGAGATCTCACTAATCGTATATTTTCCTTCCAGCAAGAGATGCTCAGCATATTGCATCTTATACTTACGGATATACTCATTGGTAGAGATTCCAGTAAGTGCTTTCATCTTTCGATAAAGCGTACTGGTACTTACAGCCAAATGCTCGGCAAGCATATTCACATCGATGTCACCACTAATATTCTCCTCGATGAGTCGATTCAACTTATCAAAGAAATCCTGGTCCACCCGGTTCAAGGCTTCACGAAGTTGTTGTTTTTTCTCTGTCAAATCTGTCTCTTTCGATTGTTGAATCATCTGCCTGTTGCGCTTACGCTGCAACAACAGATTATGAATACGGCTACGCAACAAAGAATGCGTAAATGGCTTGGTGAGGTAAGAGTCAGCACCACTATCATACCCTTCTTCTTTCGCCTCCAATGTGTCCTTTGCCGTTAGCAAGATAATTGGAATATGAGAGGTACGCACATCATGCTTCAACAGACGGCACATCTCATTACCATCCATGTTAGGCATCATGATGTCGGAAATGATAACATCAGGCACTCTATCAAGGGCTACCGCCAATCCCTGGCGACCATCCTCTGCATTCAACACGTCGAATTCCTCGGCAAAAGACTCTGTCACATAGTCAAGAATATCATTGTTATCTTCCACTACCAAGAGCATAGGCTTACCCTCTCGGTCCGTATTCAACGATTCCAACTCATTATTCACGACCGCATGACTTGCACCCATCTCCTTGGAAGTGCTTGTAGAACTTACCCCCCCCAGTTTCACTACCATGAAGAGCCTGAGGATAAACTTCCTGCTCATTGAGCGTCACAATGAAACTAGTACCTTGTTCTACACTGCTCTCGGCATAAATCGTACCATGATGCAACTCCACCAATTTCTTCACCAAAGAGAGTCCGATACCCGTACCAGAGGCTTGGTGTGCCCCATTTTCCTGATAATATTGCTCAAAGATATGTGGCAAAGCCTCAGGTGAGATACCATGTCCCGTGTCACTCACCGTAATATCCACCAGATGCTGCTCACCGCTACGACGACGCTCCACACTTACATCAATGTTTCCCCTATCGGTATATTTTATGGCATTCGATACGAGATTATCCACAATGATGGCTATGACTTCCCTATCGAAATACATATCTATCGGATTCTCTGGTGCCACAAAACGAATGGCTACATTTGGCTTTTGAGCCAATTCCTCATACTTCAAACTGATTTCATGCACAGCATCCACCATATTTCCCTTGGTCACGCGTAGTTGGCGATTGTCCGTTTCTGTCTTGCGAAACTCCAATATTTGCGTTATCAACTCATTCAAGCGCACCGCACTCTGATGGATGACAGCCAACTTATGCTTAATCTGCTTAGAAAGTTCTGACGTATGGGAAATATCATCCAACGGTCCCAATATCAAAGTGAGCGGTGTACGCAGTTCATGGGTGATATTGGTAAAGAAGCGTAATCGCTCCTCATTCAGTTTCTGTTCTTTCTCATGATTGATTTTCTCAGCACGCAAGAGATATTCCAAGCGCAGATGACGTTGATACAGGCGAAGTCCCACCCAGGCAATGCCCATCAATAAGAGAGCATAGAACAATTTAGCCCACCAAGAGAGCCAGAAAGGAGGACGAATCGTGATATCTAGCTCTTCCACATCTTTCGACCAAGGTTGGTTAGACATTCTTGAACGCACCTCCAACTTGTAATTGCCAGCAGGAATATCACGCAACGTAATGATTCCATCCCGAGTGGTTATCCAATCCTCTTGCATGCCACGCAACATATAACTATACTCCACATAGCGTTCCAAAGCATAGTTTTGCGCATTAAAAGAGAGTGAGAACGTATTCTCATTATGTGCCAATGAGATATGTTTCTTGCCTATCAGATTGACTATGCTATCATTTTTCTCCCAACCTCGCATAATGGCAAGCGATGTGATATATACCTTAGGGGCAAGTCGCTTTGCCAACACCTTACTAGGAGAGAAATAACACAAACCTTGCGCCGAACCAAAATAAAGTTCGCCTCTTGGAGAAAGAAGTACACTCCCATCATTAAAATTGGCATACATCACATTATCTTTCGATGTGAAATTGAGCACATGTTGAGAATTGTTCCTAGGAACACAGCTAATACCTCGATTGGTACTCACCCAGATGTTATGCATCTTGTCTTCGATGATGGCACGAATGTGCAGATTGTTCAAACCTTCCCGCTCACCATACACCTTCATACGTTTGTAGTCATTGCCGTCAATGCAAACCAATCCTTCATTCGTTGCTGCCCATACACGATTTTGGGAGTCACAGCAAAGATGGTTCACGGCAGAAGATGGCAAACTAGGTATTGTAATGTGTGCCAACAACTTCAAACCAGGCGAATAAACCTCGATGCCATTACCAAAGTAGCCCACCCAAATGCGTTGTTTGGCATCCATCGTGATGGAACGCACGAACAAGTTACCCCACTGCAAGTGTTTCTTCACCTGCATCGTCGTCCCATCTACCACATAAATACCATGGCTCGTTCCTATCCACATCTGTCCTTGCTTATCTTCATAGAAGCAACGTACATCCTCATTCACATCGGATAGGATTTTACGAAATCCACTTTCCCCCGATTTGCGTACATAGCAACCTTTAAAGTAAGTACCAAACCAGAGATTTCCCTTAGAATCCGTCTTGGAGGCAATCACCACACTTCCTATTTCTTTCGTATAAGTGGCAATGCGCTCCAATGTTGGTGAAAAGACATTGATGCCACTTCCGTCTGTGCCGACCCACAAATTCCCCTGTGAATCGAAAGTCAATCCCATCACCGACTTTTCCGTCAGCTTATCCGTTTGATATACAGATCCGTAGGTAATGGTCTCAAACAAAGGTTTTACCGTGGTAAGAAAATTTACACCACTACCATACAATCCTGCCCACACATTATTATATTTATCTCTCAAAAGGCAACGAAGGCTATTGCCCGAAAGATTATTTTCCGAATTTCCTTCTGTCAAGAAAGAGCAAGGAATGTTTTTGTTGGCTGAGAATGTCTTATGGGGCACATCAAGCACAGCGATGCCTTTTTGCTCTGTAGCCACAAGCATCGTACCATCTTGCAATTCACAAAAATCAAAAACACTATGATGCTGGATTTCTCCCTCTGCCACATGCACAAAACGTTGGTTAAGGGGATCGAAGACATCCACACCATATTCTGTACCGACCCAAATCGTACCATTTCTATCTTTATAGATACGATTCACCCCATTACCCGAAATAGAGTTTACATCTCCCTCATGATGCTGAAAATTGCGGGCTGTACGGTTGTGAGTGTCTATGATAGAAAGTCCTCCCTTAACATGCCCCACCATAATCACACCGTTACCGATATCCAGCACACACCACAACTGACTATCGGGCATGCCTTTCACATTTAGATGATTATAATGGCTAAACTTACCCGTCTTCACATCCAGATGTTCCACACCTTTCCAATAAGTCGTAATCCAAAGATTTCCCCCTTGGGCATGAGCAATATCGGTAATATCATTCGTGGCAATACTCTGCTTGTCCTTATCATCATGCTTATAACAATGCCACTCCTCTGTCATATAATTGAACGAATTCAGACCGTCGTTTTTGGTTCCTACCCACATCAAGGGTTCGTTCTCATCGTCCAACACACAGTTGAGCTCACTGCTGGATATACTAGGGCGATCATTACGCTTATAATAATTAAAAAAATGTTTACCATCAAAACGGTTCAGACCTTCTTCGGTGGCAATCCAAATAAAACCATACTTATCTTGGTCAAGGCTTACCACATAGTTACACGACAACCCATCTTTCAAACTGAGCTGCCTAACGGTATATTTCTGTGCCCATCCATTTACCAAGAAGAGCATTCCGAAACAAAAAGTGAATAAGAGTCTTTTCATTGCTTTGTTATATTGATGTTGCAAAATTAAGAAAAAAGGCTCATTTTCCGCAAGAATCATGCATAAATCATCTAAAAACACGTCACAAATCATGCATTGCACGATTTATACCCCACCGATGCATGATATTTTACCCCTCGTTTTACCGATAAGATATATCTTTGCAGCGGTTTCTAACAAGACATACATATAACGGAACATATACCGCATCTAAATCTTCAATATTAAAATAAGGTATAGCGACATTAAAATAAGGTATAGCGACATTAGGTAAAAGAAAGCAAGTAAGGTAACAAAACGAGAAAAGTAAAATTAAATAAAAAACTTAAACAAAAGTCTTATGACATTAAAACCATTTAATCCAAGATTCGCCCTTAGCTGGGCAATCGCAGCTATGATTGGTCTTTCTTTCCAATCATGCAGCAGTGACGATGATTTCACAGCAGTGGATGGTCAGGCTCCTACTATCGCTTTAGCCGATAGCCACATCATGGCAGAGCCAGGACGTACTTTCACTATCAGTGGTAAGATTAGTGATGCCGATGGTATCAAGTCTATCCATTTGAAGAATGAAGGTATGCTTCTTGACAAGACCATCAATCTCTTGGAAATCTACGGTGACAGTTTGATTCATGAGTATAACCTCTCTTATGCTTATACTCCTGCTACAAGTTGGACCGATGACAGCACTTTCCCTTTGGAAGTTACCGTTGAAGATGTTGTTGGCAACAGTTCTACTGCCACACTGACAGTTTCTGGTGATGGCGACTTCACTGCTCCTCTTTTCGCTCAAGCACCATCTGCCGAGCTTACTGTATTGGTACAGAATCCTAAGTTGAATGTAAATGCAACGCTCACTGATAATAAAAAGTTGCAGAGTGTAGTTGTCAGCATTCCTGCCATCAATGTAAAAGACTCGGTTCTTATCACAAGTGGTGCAGAATATCAGTTGAAGAAAGTATATGACTTACCTGCTAAAGAAGAGTCTCTCGATATGACTCTCACTGTATATGATGCACTCGGTAATCATGCTTCTAGCAAGAGCGTCATCAACGTAAGTGAATTGCCAGACTTTGAGAAGATGTATCTCGCAGACGTTTCTGATGCTGCCGACTTGACTAGCGACCTCTATGGTGTTCCTATGTTGGTTGAACATACAGGTGAATACAAATACACAGCTCACTATTACAATCAGAAGGCTGGCACAGGTGTTCGTTTCATTCCTCAGAAGACCGACTTCTTCCCTATCTGCTTCGGTATCGACGAAAATACAGGTTTGCTTACTAGCGACCCTAATGCTGCCAAGGAAATCAAACTTGACAAGGTGGGCTACTACGAGATTACCTTCAACACCGTAACAGGTGACTATGACGTGAAGGAATATACCCCAACTACCAAAAAGATGACACTCGACGGAAGCGCTACTATCGACTTCGGCGATGGTTCCGGTGCACAGCCTGCACAGATTTGCTTGGCAGGTAGCGGTTTACCAGGAACTCCTAGCTGGTGTACCAACCAGAACGATGGTGCATTCATCCTGAAGCAAGACAAGCAGAACCCATACAGACTCTACCGTGAGATGGTTCTTTCTGCAGGCGACAAGGTTTCCTTCACCATTAGCCAGACACACTGGTGGGGTTGGTGGCCTGAGCCATTCTGGCGTTTTGATGGTTCCGACGATAACGAGAAGAATACACTCAACGGTGGTGAGAACATGAAGGAAGTTAAGGTTACTACAACAGGCAAGTACCTCTTCGAATTCGACTATGCTCTCTTGCGTTCTCGCATCATCCGTGTGAAATAACATTCATTCATCCGATATTATTAAGATTAAGATAAAATGAAAAAAAGATATTATGCAACAGCCATAGCTACCTGTTTTGCCCTTAGCATGAATGCTCAGAGCGTAAAGGTGACAGGTACTGTAGTAGATGGCAATAACGAACCTGTAATCGGTGCATACGTCAAGGTGAAGGGTTCTACCAAAGGTGCAGTAACCGATTTGGACGGTAACTATACCATCGATGCTGACAAGAATGCCACCCTCATTATTTCTTACGTGGGTATGGCAAACCAAGAAATCAAGGTCGGTAATCGCTCTCAGATTAACGTCATCATGAAAGATGATTCCAACGACTTGAACGAAGTGGTTGTCATCGGTTACGGTCAGGTGAAGAAGGGTGACCTCACCAGTTCTATCTCTGCCATCAAAGGTGACAAATTGGAAAAGCTCTCTACGGGTAATGTAATGAACGCTCTCCAGGGTCAGGTGAATGGTGTACAGATTAGCAACGCCGGCGGTCCTGGTTCTTCTCCTCGCGTCATCATCCGTGGTGTCACCACAGTCAATGGTTCCGACCCTCTCTATGTGGTAGATGGTATGCCTGTCGGCACCAACATCAACTTCCTCAACCAGAATGACATCGAGAGTATGCAGGTATTGAAGGATGCTTCTGCATCTGCCATCTACGGTACTCGTGCTTCTAATGGTGTCGTATTGATTACTACCAAGAAGGGTAAGAAGGGTGAGGCAAAGTTCAATGCCAGTGCCACTGTAGGTCTTCAGACCTTGAAGAAGCAGAACATGGCTGGGTCTGAGGAGTACAAGCAGGTATTTGATGCTCGTTACACCAATGATGGCAACGTATCTCCATTTGTTGGTGATACAAACACCTATACAGATTGGTGGAAAGAGTGTATCAATGATGTTGCCGTACAGCAGAACTACGATCTCTCTTTCTCTGGTGGTACAGACAAGCTCATCTACTCTGGTAGTATAGGCTACTACAAGCAAGACTCACAGTACAAGGTAGGTGAATGGCAGAAGTTCTCTGCTCGTTTCTCCACTGAGTACAATTTCAATAAGATTGTAAAGGCTGGTATCGATTTCACTCCTCGTTACGAGCAGTGGGATGACACTCCAGGTTTGATGGGTGCCATCATGGCTATGGACCCAACCACTCCTGTATATCTCGACAAGAGTGAATGGACCAGTAACCCATACAGCAACTATGCTCGTTCCCACAACAACCAAGAGTGGAACCCTGTTGCCAGCATGTATCGTCAGGACTCAGGTGCTACAGAGTATGGTTTGCTTGCTACTCCATTCATCAGCCTCACTCCTATCAAGGGTTTGACCATTCGTTCACAATTTGGTATGAATGCTCGTTTCCGCAGAACCGATACCTTCAATGTGAACTTCTTCATCGACAACTTGGAGAAAAACGACAACAACAATGCTACTCGTAAGATGGAGAACTGGGTGGACTGGAACTGGACAAACACCGTCAACTACATGAACACTTTCGCAAAAAAGCACAATGTCAATGTGATGGCTGGTTACACCATGGAGCGTTTCCAAGATTATTGGGCACAGGCTTATAAGGAGAACATTCCTTCTAACGACCCAACGATGCGTTATCCTAGTGCCGGTACAAAGAACCCTGCAGCATCAGGTTCTGATAGCTTCTCTTCTTTGATTTCATACCTCGGTCGTGTGATGTACAACTACGACGAGAAGTATTACTTGACAGCTTCCGTACGTGTCGATGGTTCTTCTAAATTCTCCAAGGACAACAAGTGGGCAACCTTCCCATCTGTTTCTGCTGCTTACCGCCTCACTGGCGAGGAGTTCATGAAGAACCAGAAGGTATTCGACGATATCAAGATTCGTGCTGGTTGGGGTAAGGTTGGTAACCAAAACATCGACAACTCTGCCTACCTTAGCTCTATTTCTAACACCGACTATGTGTTTGGTACAGGAGCCAACCGTGTCAATGGTACCACAGTGGGCAGTATCGGTAACAGCAACTTGAAATGGGAAACTGTAGAAGATTGGAACGTAGGTCTTGACCTCGCTCTTCTCCAGAGCCGCCTCAAGGTAACAGCCGATTACTTCCAGAAGACTTCTCACGACATGTTGATGAAGAAAGATAACCTTCTTATCTTAGGTTACCCTATGTGGAATGGTCAGATGTGGGAGAACGTTGGTAAGATGAAGGCTACAGGTTGGGAACTTGGCATCAATTGGAACGACCATATCAGTGACTTCACATACGGTATTGGCTTGAACCTTTCTCAGGTGAAGAACAAGGCCATTAAGTTGAATGGTGACTACATTTGGACAGGTAGTTTCAGTGGTGATTTCATCGTACGCAACGCAGAGAACCAACCTTTGAGCCAGTTCTATGGATATGTAACCGACGGTATCTTCCAGAATGAGACAGAAGTGAAGTCTTACACCAATGAGCATGGTACAGCATTGCAGCCAAACGCTCAGCCAGGTGACCTCCGTTTCGTTGACTTGAACCATGATGGTGTCATTGACGCAAATGATAAGACCAACATCGGCAACCCATTCCCAGACCTCATGGTAGGTTTGAACCTCAATGCTGCTTACAAGGGAATCGACTTCGTAGCCAACTTCTACGGCACAATGGGCAACGACATCTTCAACCTCAACAAGGGTCGTTATGCAGGAACCGATGGTCAGAATGTATATGCAGGTACTTTCAACAAGACATGGCGCGCAGACAACACTGGTGCTGAGTATCCACGCCTCTCTGTCAATGATGCCAACATGAACTACAAGCGAGTATCAGACTTCTTCGTTGAGGATGGCTCTTACTTCCGTTGCAAATTGCTCCAGGTAGGTTACACCTTGCCAAAGCAGTGGTTCAGCAACAAGCTCAGCTTGCGTCTCTCATTCTCAGCTCAGAATCTCTTTACCATCACAAGCTATTCTGGTGCAGACCCTGAAACAGCTTCTATGGGTAGCGGTGTAACAGAAGCAGGTATCGACAAGAGTGGTTATCCTAATCCACGCACCTTCCTCTTCGGTTTGAACATGAGCTTCTAATAAAGTATATATACATTATATAATATATAGTCATAAAAAGGAATAAAATTATGAAAAGATATATCATAGGTTTGACCTTGGCTTCAGCCTTGACCATGGGCATGACATCATGCTCTGATTTCCTGGACGAGCCAATCCGTGGTCAGCAAGACATG
>CAVKNU010000085.1:0-10620 GCA_963657465.1 Lachnospiraceae bacterium | reverse complement strand
ATTCGGGCTATAAGTCTGTCCTTTCGGGAGTGGATTTCCAGAAGATAAAGTATTTCGTGCCTGTGGAGAACCACAAGGCATATGGTTATTATGAGGTGGAGGCTGTTGAGGCTGTGGATATGAGCGAAGTGCTGGAGAAGAAGCATCGACAATTGGCGGAGAGTGGCAAGAAGTCGCAGTACAAAGGTTTCGACAAACCTATCCGCATCAGCATGAAGTTGGGAAAGTACCAGCGACTTTCCCAATCATTCAGCTATGGAATAGACTCCCAACTTGCCATCGGCATTGCCATGACAAAGGCAAAAGTTAAGGAATATTGTGAGAAGAATTTTATGATATTATGATGGATGAAGAAGAGTAAAATGTCGCTTTTGCGAACAAAAAGTGGCAATATTGCCAAAAAAACTTCGTAAGATAATCGTATGCAGATAAAGAGAAGCTTCTATTTACAGCAATTGATTGATGTCCTTGGAAACGGAAAAGAAAAAGCTCGATTATCTGAGCAATCTCTTTGAGAGCGTATATCTGATAGACCTCATGGAACGTCATCGCATCAAGAACAAGTCGGAGTTTGCTGAGTTGGTGCGCATCATCGCTTCAGGAATTGGTACCCCGACCAATCCTGCCAAGCTCTCCAATACTTTCAAGAGCGTCAAGAAAGTAACCGTCAGTCCCAACACCATAGACCGTTATCTTGGCTATATGCAAGATGCTTTCATGATAGAGAAAGCGATACGCTATGACATCAAAGGCAAGAAATACATAGGAAGTCTTGCCAAGTTTTATTTCTCAGACATGGGCATCCGAAATGCCATATTGGGTCTTCGCCAGCAGGAAGAGACGCATATCATGGAGAATATCATCTACAATGAATTGCGGCGTAGAGGGTGCAAGGTTGATGTGGGAATGATGGAGCAGAGATTTGTGGATAAGGATGGAAAATGGCAACGCAAGCAGTTGGAGGTGGACTTTGTGGTGAACGAAGGCAATCAGAGATATTATATCCAGTCTGCTTTGGCATTGCCAGATGAGGAAAAACGCAAGCAAGAGACACTGACAGTCCAAAATTCCGAAACAAAAAACTTCGCCAAATTCAACGATTTTTGTTGAAAATGGCGAAGTTTTGAAAATACTATTTGTCTATACGAACCACTCTGAAACCAACATTGGCATAACGCACAGAACCATCACGGCTATCGTCTGAATATTCGCTTCTGCAGGCATCACGGCTTGAATCCCAACTGCCACCTTTCACGATATATTCGCCTGCGGCATTTGCCGTTGAAGTCCACTCCCAACAGTTACCCCAAAAGTCAATGCCACCACAGGCTCCTGTTGTCTGGGCGTAAGCATCCACAGCTGTTATGCCTTTCTCCACATGATCACTGTTCATACTGACATCCTTAGGCATGTGACCTGCGGCAAGAATCCATTCCTCTTCCGTCGGAAGGCGATATTCATGCTTGCTGTCTTGCTGGCTCAACCATTGGCAATAAGCCACAGCCTCAGCACAAGAGACATTGACCACTGGATAATCGCCTTGACCTTGCGGATAAGTAAAGCCACTCTTGAAGGCGGCATACTCGCTATTCCTCACAGGAGCATAGCCTATGTAAGGATTGTTGGCATCAGCTCCCCTCAGCACCATCCATTCATCATTAGGATTGTCGTCTGTCCTCGGGTCGATAAGTCTATAGAATTGTTGCTCCAAGCGAATGTCGCGGTTCTCTACCATCTCGTCAACGATGGCTTGCATCTCGTCAACGAGGTCTTGGTGCAATGCCTCACGCTCCAACTCACGCAACTTGGCTTTCTTGCGAGCCACCACCTTGTCATATCGGATGCCCATTTGTTCCATCAGGGCATTCTTGTTTTCTTCCGTTGGATTCTGTTGATAAAGAACGAGTGCGTCCTTGGTCGCTTGGTTAAGATTAGGTCGTTCATCCTCCACGAAAGGAGCATCGGGGTCGGCAAACTCCAATTCGCTTTCAATGAGGTCTGTCGGTGTGATGAAAGCCCCTGCCTCCACCTTCTGATGCACCCCAAAATAGCTTGCCACTTGCCCATCCTTATAAATGGACAGACGATAGCCACCACTTAGGTCGCAAGGGAATGTGACGATGTAATAGTCCTGTCCTGGAGCAAGCGTGCCACCTGTAGGCGCATCGAAAGTGATGATCGTCTGTTTGTCGTCATCCAACTTACCTGCTAGCTGATAGCCATCCACACTCTCCAATACAACTTTTGTAACTCCCGACATATTGAAGTTGAGGTGGATACCGCCCAAACCTTTCTGGGCGACATCACCAAAGGATGCTATTGTGCTTGGAGATTGCTCGGTCGGTACAGTTAGCACCTCTTCCGTAGGGTTGGTAGAGGATTCTTCCTGCGGAGATTCCTCCCCCAAGATGTCTTGGCTATCTGACGAACAAGCCGAAAAGAGCAGTGCCATCAGGATAGCGATTGTCATTGAGATATGTTTCATCTTCTTTACCCTTTCTATCTTTCAATCATCTTCTTTGCCCTTTCTGTCCTCTTCTCGCAAGGCGACTCATCATCTTGCGCTCTTGCTCATAAACCTTTTCTATCTGGGCTTGGGTAAGGAACTTGGAATATTCCTTATAATACTTCTGGCGGATGTTGAGAATCTTCTCACTCATGGCAAAACGTTGCTTGATTCGCTCTTCGTTCTCCTGCTCAGACATACCCTGCTTGTTTGGACGAACACGAGGTCCCAACGCCCAAACCTCTTTCTGGTAATTGCAGTAGGTCTTGACGAATTTCTCTGTGACGGCATCGCTAAAAGCCAACTCTGTGGCAATACGCTTCGCCTGTACCTCTGCAAGTTGCTCACGAGATATGCGCTGTTGCTGACTAGGACGCTGTGGGTGAGACTGTTGTGCGAAAGTTGTTGCACAAGAAGCAATCATCATGATTGCGATAACGAATGTTCTAATAATATGTTTCATGATTTTTTCCTTTTTTATGATGTTATACTTTCTTATTATGCTTTTTACTATTCGACATGGAGAGTCATTTTACTCGTTGATGAATACATCATCTTGATATACATCCAACAAGTAGTCTTGGTCTGCGGTGGAAAGTTGACAGAAAGCCTGCTCCACATCTTTGTCGGTGGTAGGAGTTGGAGTGAAGAACTTCAAGTTGATAATGAAAGCCAAGGTTACAACCGCCGCAACTGCTATGATGCTTCTCACAACGAGACGTAGTTTGGTAGGCTTACGGATTGGGCGTTCCTTTGATGGCAAAGGTTCATCCGTCTTGCCTCCTAGGAAGTCATCTGTATTCTCTTTAAGGAAGTCTTCCTTCACCTCTTTCCAAACACTCTCTTCCAACTGGTCGAAGAAACCATCTGGAGTGGTATAAGGCATTCGCTTGCTGACTTTATCGAAATCAAATTCTTTGTTCATAATTGTAGTTTTTAATTTTTATCGTAAATGAATATACAATCTTTCATGTAAATGAATACCCCCAAAAGGTATCTCTCTAATCATTTGAATTCATGTACTTGATAATCTTCTCCTTGGCAATATGGAAGTTCATCTTTGCGGCAGAGGGACTGGAACCCATTGCCTCCGCTATCTCCTCATAACTGAGTTCGTCATAATAGCGGAGATTGAATGCCGCCTGTTGCTTGGTGGGCAATGAAAGGATGGCCTTCTGCAACCTTACGGCTTCCAAGTCTGTGTAATCGACATAATTGTCTGCCATGATTCGGTTTGCGCCATTTTCATCTGCCTCCAACGAAACTTGCTCTTGCTTCCGAGAATCTATCAGCCGAAGTGCCTCATTGGTGGCTATTCGGAAAATCCAGCCACGAAAGGAATTCTCGTCTCTGAATTGACCGAACGAACGGAATATCCTGATGAAAGCTTCCTGTGTGGCATCTTGTGCGTCATCATGCACAACCACCAATCGGCGTATGTGCCAATATACAGGTTGCTTGTATTTCCGCATCAAGAGACGAAAGCCTGCTTCGGATTTCTCCCGAACAGCCTGGATGATAACTTTGTCATCAATAGTCATACGATGTAACCTTACTTGTTGCTAATTGTCAATCTCGTCCTAAGCCTTATGCGAGGACATAGAGTTTTTTCTTGCCATTCTTAACCATTCTGATAGGATTGTTCTTGCTGAGGGCAAAGGCATCGAGTTCTGCCTCAGCCGTTGCGCTCGCCAATCCTGTCATCTTGCCATACTTGGAAATGCTCAATGTCTTATTGTTTTTCAGGTAAGCCAAAGCCATCTCCAAACGGTCTTTCTTACTCAGGCGATTGCTTATGTGTGTAGTCACGGTAGGACGGGTTACTACGGTGGTAACGATAGGGCGACAATAGCCATAATGGTATGCGTGACTATAGTGTCTATACTGTGCAAAAGCAGTCGTTCCAGCTATTGCCATGATGGCAATAAGCGTTGCTTTCTTGATATTCATGATTGCCTTCATACTTATAATCTATTTTTTTGTTATACTTATTTATTTTTCTTGTTTCGTCATTATTGTCGAGCTCTTTTTAATGGACGTTACGACTATATGACCCGATGAAAAAGAAAAAGTAAAATCAAGCACTCATTTTTTTTGGCAATTCTTTTTCTGACGCTGACACTGACAGTCCAAAATTCCGATAGGTTTTATTTCAGCAATACTCCTCCTTGAACCAAAGGCGATAGATGGGGTCAACAAAGACAAAGTTCTCTTTTTCTTTCTCTATGATGTCCTTGTTTTGCAGGGTTTTCTTGTTCTTGACAATCGTGTTAGGATTGCCCAAGTTGTAGATTTGCTTCACAGCTTGCGATGAGAAGTGCTGCTCGCCATTGGCTATCGCCTTGAGCATCTCTATCTGCGTGGAACTCAGCGACTCCGTATCATTCTGAAACATTGGGGTATTGATGTTCAATACTTGCTTCAAGCCTAAGGAGAATACCTCTTCTGTCACTTCTGATGCGGTAAAGCTCCAGATGAAATAACACAGTTGTTGGAGATACCACGAATGGCAAGCCACGGTATCGCAGATTCTATCAGCCAATTCTTGGGAGATGGACTTGCCTGTCTTCTCAAAAGATGACTGGATGAAAGGAATCCAATGCTCCTTGGCTATCTTTTGCATGAATATCACTTGACCGAAACGATAGAACGGACTATTGGAATTGTTGAAGATATTGAGCATCATGTTGCGCTTGCTACCATAAAGGCAGTAAGAGGTCAACTGCTGTTGTTGCCAAACGGAACGCATTTTTCCTTCCATGTCCTTATACTCAGGGAGATTTGCCAACTGTTGGAACTCATCTATGCACACGATGATTTTGATTCCCTTCTCCTTTGCCAGAATCTCTGGCAACTGGAGAATGGTCATCTTGTCACGCTCTTGTGGCACAAACTTCAAGTCGAAAGCGACAAAATCCGTTATCTGGTCGTTTACGACTATCTGTGGAACGACACCTGTCAAGAACTTCTTGGCATCCTCTATCCAACGTTCCATCTTAGACGAGGCACAAGCGATGACTTGGCTGGCAAATGTGCGATAAAACTCTGCCTCAGAGCCTATGCTGAAAGCGTCGATATAACAGATTCTTACATTCTTATCCTCCATGCTCAGTTCTCCCATCGCTTTTTTGACAAGCGACGATTTGCCCCATCTGCGTGGTGAGATAAGCATCACGTTGATATGGGAGGCTAGCATTTGCTTGAGCATAGCTCGGTCTTCCACACGGTCGATAAAATTCTCCTCGGTCGCTAATGTACCAAACTGGAATGGTGATTGATATGCTGTCATTTTCTGAAACTTTTCGGCAAATATACTAAATATTACCCAAAGGTAAGTTACCCTAAGGTAATATTTAGTTATTATTAATAATAATCTTTAACGCACTCCTCCTATTGCATTTCCCGACTTTTGCGTAATTTTGCACCCGAATTGCAAAAATGTTTTTGCAAAACGAATCAAAAGAAACGGAAAAAGACGGATAACAACAATGAGCAAACAACATGTAAACGACATGACGGTGGGCTCGCCGATGCGAGACATCATCACCTTTGCCATACCATTAATCTTAGGATACATCCTGCAACAGATGTACCTCATCATCGACGCCGCCATCGTGGGGCGTTGGATAGGCGTGGGAGCTTTGGCGGCAGTAGGCGCATCCAGTTCCATCACCTTCCTCATCATGGGCTTTTGCAACGGCTCGTGCGCAGGATTCGCCATCCCTGTGGCGCAAGCCTTCGGTGCCAAGGACTATCGCAAGATGCGAGCATACGTAAGCAACAGCATCCGCATCGCCGTGGTCTTTGCCGTAGTCATCACCTTCCTCTCTTGCATCTTCTGTGGCAAGATTCTGCATCTCGTCAACACGCCAGCCGAGGTATTCGATGACGCCTATATTTTCCTCATGCTCCAGTTTGCGGCGATACCCTTTACTATCGCCTACAACCTGCTGTCGGGACAGATTCGTGCCCTTGGCAACTCGAAACAACCTTTCTATTTTCTCATCACCGCCTCCGTCGTCAACATCATCCTCGACGGCATTTTGATTCTCGGCCTAGGGCTGGGCGTAGAGGGAGCAGGCATCGCCACTTGGCTCTCGCAAGGTTTCTCCGTGGGACTTTGCATCTGGTACATCAAGCGAAAGATGCAGATTCTCATCCCTCAGGGCGAGGAACGCCAGTTTGACAACAAGAAGGTGGGCATCCTCTTGAACAACGGTGTGCCGATGGGCTTGCAATTCTCCATCACCGCCATCGGCTTGATTATGCTCCAGAGTGCCAACAATGCCCTGGGCACGGTCTATGTCGCCGCCTTCACCGCCTCCATGCGCATCAAGTATCTCTTTACCTGCGTGTTTGAGAACATCGGCGTGGCGATGGCGACTTATTGCGGACAGAACCTCGGTGCGAGGAAGTTGGAGCGTGTAGCTCAAGGCGTAAGGGCGGCCATCAAGATGATGCTGGTCTATTTCGTGATAACCTTCCTCCTCATCTATCCTTTCGCCGACCAGATGATGATGCTCTTCGTAGAGAAGGGCGAGACGGAGGTGGTGACATACGCCGCCCAGTTTATGCGCATCGCCAACTACTTCTATCCTGTCCTCGGCTTGCTCACGATATTGAGGTATAGCATCCAAGGCTTGGGCTACAGTATGCTCTCGATGATGAGTGGCGTGATGGAGATGATAGCCCGATGTGGCGTAAGCCTTTGGTTGGTGCCAGCCTTGACATGGACAGGCGTCTGCTTTGGCGACCCTGTGGCTTGGGTGATGGCGGACATGTTCCTCATCCCTGCCTTCTGGTGGCTGTATGGGCATCTAAAGAAGAGTATCACCATTCAGCAAAGAAAAGACACCCAAGTATCTGAAACCGTGAATCTTTCTTAAATCAACGGCTTTCCTGAAATATTTCAAACTATACTTCGAGATATTTTTGTACTTTTGCAAAGTATAGTTTAAAATATTTCGGATATGGATAAACAAATCATCAAGAACATCATCATAGAGAAGCAATTGGCGATTCCCAATTACAGACTGACGCACAGAGACTTCGTGTTCGGCAAACAATCGAACTACATACTCGTTGGCCTCAGAAGGGCAGGGAAATCCTACTTGCTGTATCAAGACATACAAGACAGAATAGAGGGAGGAGAAATTTCTGAAAGCATTTCCTGGGTATCATGGTTATGTCATCACCCGCGACTATCAAACAGAGATAGAAGTGGACGAACAGACCATAGAAGTGGTGCCGATATGGAAATGGTTGCTGAAGTAATAAGAAGGGCTAGTAAGGGCATGTAAAAATCGGTGCATCCAAACGAGGAAGCACCGATTTTTGGGTTTGTAACTAACCTTGTTTAAATACAGCTTTCGCAATTATAATCGATTTTACCTGATACCATTCTCCCTGTCACTATTGTTCAGCTTGCGCCTATCGGCATCATATTTGCGACCATGATGGAAGTTGAAACTTGCCGTAAGCAGAACCGTATTGGCTTGCCCCTTAAAGCTGATGACATTGTTCTGCTCTACATACCTATTGTACTTTCTGTCCTTGAAAGAAGAACCATGGGGCGTAAGAAAATAGATGATGCTAGCACCAAAATGCCAAGCCTTATAATGGTATGTCAAGCCGAGTTGGGAATGAGTCTCTCCACCATTCATCCGCTCTCCCCAATAACTTTCGGGTGCCTTATAGTAACTTGCGCTTGCATTCCAGCTTCCCTGCATCCATTTGAAGCTACCACCCCAACGCCAAAAGTCAAAGTTGTGTCTGTAGTCCATTCCTCTAGTTTGAGTATTGCTATATTCCCCATATAGTGACAAGTCCAGATGGTCCTTGACGATGTGGAAAGTAGGTATCGTCAGCAGACGCTTGTACGAATGGCTCTTCTGGTTTTCTGGCTTATAGACAAACAGATAGCTTCCGTCTTCCCGAAGTTCTGGGATAACCGTACTAGCAATCGGCTTATCAGCATAAGTCCAGCTTCCTTCCATATAAAGTTCTGCAAATGGAACATTCCAAGTCACAGAAAGGGCATTCCTGTAGCTTTGGTATGGAACCAGATCTTTGTTACCATCGCTCGCCTCAAAGCTATTGGCGTATTGGCGAACTTCGCTCAAACTGGCTAGGCTAGGCACAGATGAGGAAATATTACTGCTCCACCTAAAGCTCAGATGCTCGTTTACTTTTGCCTGTAGCACCAACTGAGGTCGGAACATCCACTTGGAATAGCCATCTTCACCCTGATGAATGGAAGACCTCGTTGCCCCAACACCTAGCTGATAACCAAGCCATTTCATATTGCCTTGAACTTGGGTAAAAAGATAAAGGTCACTGTATTTCAGCTCTGTATCAGCATTGCTGCTACCCACATAGAGGTTGTCCGTATGACTTATATTGTATTGTCCACCACCCGAAAGGGCGATGCTTTTCCAATTCTTTGTATATACAGCCTCGCCTATCAGTGAGCGTTTCCTTCCGGTTGCTTCATAACTGTAGTCATTCAGAGGAGAATTTCTTAGAGAATGCTCAGGCGACTGAACAAATGGATACTCCCGCATACGATACTGATAGCTTGTACCTATATAAGTACCAACCAAGTTGAGAGCCAAGTTCTGAGCATGTGGCATATTCAACGAATAATAGAAGTCAAAGGAAGGAGTCTGTTCCAAATCCTTCACGTTGTTTTGCAAGTATCGTTTCTCTTTGCCATCTTCTTGATAGAGTTGGTTAGTTCCTCTTACAGGGCTGTTGTAGTTATTGAAGTTGAAACGTAAATCCAAAGTATATTTGTCTGGTTCGTAAAAGCGATACCCCAATTGCACTTCATTCACGGTATATAAAAAGGGTGAATCATATCCCCAATAATTTCGGTTAACCTTTTCACCATTAGGTTGATGATAAGTGCCAAGGCTTTGGTTGCTACGTTCGTCTGAACGATATGAGAAATCATAGCTTACGCTGAACTCCGACTTCTTGACATTATACTTGAAGTAACCATCCGTATCATTCTGTCCATTCTGTATGCCTTGCCGAGAAGATATTCCGCCCACATAACCGGCATAGCGTTGGCGCACTTGATAGTTGATGACCGCATCCAAATTGGCATCTCCATATCTTACACCAGGCATATTAATGAACTCCACCTTGGTCACTTCGTCAGGCTGAAGGGCCAAGACATCTTGCATGCTGGCCTTGACATCGTTGATGCGCACTTGCACACTTCCGCCTTTCAGCGAGACAATCTTACGATTTCCCTTATCGACAAGAATTGTTGGCAGGGACAAATTGTCCAGCAAGTCATACCCATTGGATGCCGTCTTTACCTGTTCCTTGGTGGGGAAAATGATTTGTCTATCAACCTTTTCCACCACTCTTGCCGCATTTACTGTTACTCCTTTCAGCTGATAGGCATTCGCCTCCATCCTCACATTGCCGATGCGAGCGATATTCACCAATCGGCTGATGGTCTTATAGCCCACATAGGATACCTTCATGATGGCTTGCCTATGCTCACAAGGTATCACGAAGTCGCCATTGGCATTGCTTACGCCACCACAGATGAAGGTGGAATCCTGGGGATTTAGCAACTGGATGTTGGCAAACTCCACTGGCATGTTGTGGTTGTCTATCAATCGACCGATGAGCTTGCGCTCGCTCTTGCGAGTACACTCCACGGTAATGAGGCTATCACCTACCGTCATCTTTATCGGATAGAAACCGACGACCTTGCGGATGGCATCGGGAACGTTCTGGGTGTTCACGTTTTGTGTAACCGTGAAGTCCTCCAATTCGTTGTAAATGAAGCTAATCTTATAGCGACTAGAAGCCTTGTCGAGGTCGATGAGAATATCCGACATGCTACGGTCGTGATAGTTGCGCTGGATATGCTGTGCGCTCATCGTCGGGATGAATGCGCACAGCAAGAATATGATTGCAGATATTCTTCTCATAATGATTGTGTGGACTAATCTTTCTTTGTTCATTTGTTTCACGTTTTGCCTATATTACAATCCACCTTTCATTTTCCTAACCCTTAGGCAGAAGAAATATGTGACCTATTTACGCCTCAAATAACCCATCTAGCGTAACTTCGCTATTTACGATGCTCG
>CAVKNU010000084.1:6249-10684 GCA_963657465.1 Lachnospiraceae bacterium | reverse complement strand
ATGTATGGACAGTAGCTAAGAACACTTGGGAGAAGGGTCTTACCTACGCTTATCGCGATCGTCGTAACAAGAAGCGCAACTTCCGCGCATTGTGGATTCAGCGTATCAACGCTGCTGCTCGTTTGGAGAACATGAGCTACAGCCAGTTGATGGGTGCTCTTCACAAGGCAGGTATCGAGATCAACCGTAAGGTTCTCGCTGACCTCGCTGTTAACAACCCTGAGGCTTTCAAGGCTATCGTTGACAAGGTAAAGTAAATCTTTTCTCTTAGAGAGAAGATTTCATGATAAAGATTGCATCATTCCTTTATTGGATTGATGCAATCTTTTTTTGTTTAAATCTGCATTAATCTATCTGCGAAATCTGCGGGAGCTTTTTGATAGAGGAGAAACGAAAAGAACCTAGTCGCTATTGGTAAGTGACTAGGTTCTTGTGTCTAAGTATCTTAGATAGAAAAATAACTAAGTCAGATAGAAATTTATCTAAGTCATTTCTACTTGCTAAATACTATGTTTTCTACATGTTTATTAGGGTCTATCCTTTATTTGTCACAAAAAGCTATCCATTCCATTTGTCCTATTGTGTTTAGAAGAACTAGCACAGCTATTGAGGCAATAATGATAGCAAGCTTTCTATAGTGAAAACAAATTGCTGTCAAAATAATACTGATAGCCTTTACTATAGGAATTAATAAAGAGTGACATGTACTCTCATAATGGAGTATTCTTACTGGAATTTCAAAAATTATACTACCAATTATGATGGCGGTGACAACAAGGGACGTTTGGATATTTTTATTCTTGCACTTGTTTAGGCTTAACCATGTGAACAAGGCAAAAGCAATGCTGTCAATCCATGATGAAAGGTAGATAGACCGAAGAGCATTGAATGCGGTTGTTACGAAGAACAACGCAATTGATAATCCGAAGAATATCAAGATGTATTTGTTATTACTTTTCATACGATAATAATTAGTACTATAATTAAAATGAAATTGTGAAAGCTTTATTTACAGAATGTTACGTTTTCTACATGTTCTCCTACGAAGATATTTGCCATGTCTGATGTCTTGTACCATTTAGGTTTGTCAGGCATATCATCAGAGATGAGCTTACCATTGATGGTGAAATTCTCGAAGCGGATGTTCTTTACCTTTCTTGTTTCATCGTAACCTGTTATGATGCCCATGTTAGGCTCTGTGCCATTGTAGGAGATGTTGCGGAGGGTGATGTCCTCGATGCCACGGCCAGGGGCGGTGCAATACTTCTTGTTAAAGCAGACACGCATGTTGAACAACATTCCCTTGTCGATGCTCTCAATGTGGAAGTTCTCGAAGGTTACCCCCTTCACCAAGATGTTGTCGCCATCGTTGATGCCGATGCAGCCCTGGTAGTCTATCTGGTTCTCTGCGTGGCGTAGGATGTTGATGTCCTTGTAGAGCACGTTGGTTACTTCCTCTAGCTCTGGAGTCTCACTGTGCAAACCAATCATGATAGGGTGAGCTACGTCTGCCCAATATATACAGTCCTTGATGGTGATGTTCTTGCAGCCGCCATGATAGTTCTTGCGGGTGCAATAGATGGTGGAGCAGTCGTCACTGGTGCGAGCGAAGAGGTGCTCTTGCAGGATGTTGTTGCTGGCGAAGATATTGAATCCATCACCCCAACCATACCAACTCATCACCTTGGCGTTCTTTACGGTTACGGAATCGCTTCCGCCGATAGGCAACTGGGTGGTAAGCGGACCGTCGATATAGACGTTCTTGCTGTATCTCACCATAATGCCTTCATGATGACCAGGCATTACGATGCCGTGGCCTAGAATCTTCACGTCATGAGAACCGTAGGTGGAAAGCCAACCCTTGATGACGGCTCCGTTGTCGATGAAAACGGTCTTGCCCGATGCGATGTGGATGGAGTCACCCTTGAAGTCGTGAACGCCTGGTCCGAAATACATCAGGTCTTTCTTTTTCTTTACCTTAGGCTTTTCTAATACGTTGTCTGCGAAGATTTGGAGATTCTGGTAGATGTTGCCATTGACCTCTACGGAGAGGTAGCGAGGGCGGTCGAGAGAGAATGTAAGTGTGTTGCCCTCTTGCTTAGCCTCTATTCCGTAAGAGGTAGGGCGAATCTTGTAACTTTTGATATCCTGTGCAATGCTTTTTACTTGAATTTCAACTTTACCTTCGAATTCAAACTTAGCCACCGAAGTGACTTCTACATTATGTTTTGCGTTAGAAACTCTATCTACGTTGAAGGCATAGGTGGCTACATCTTGCCATTCGCCTCCTGCGATGCGGACCTTGACCTCAAAGTCTTTCTTCAACTCGATACCTGCTGGAGCCTTGGCTACCACCAGTCTCTCTTTGGGTGCTATTTGCTTGCCTTTTGCCGAAAGTGAAAGGGTCAGAAGGCATAGGAGTAGGGTTGTCAATGTTCTGTTCATACTCTTGTTATTATTTTCTGATTGTTTTATTGTAATACGAATAGTATGATGATTTTACTTATCCTTACTTATATTTGTTTTACTCTTATAAGAAAGTTCCATTCCAAGCTTCGGAACGTCCATTCCGTGATACGGAACGGTCGTTCCGTGCTTTGGAATGTGCGTTCCGTGACACGGAACGGAACTTTTAGCTAAGGCTGAGGAATATTTATCTCAGCCTTGTGAGAACTTTCTTTTATGTTGCTTACTTTTACCAACCAGGGTTCTGTTTCAAAGCAGGGTTCAAGCGAATCTGCTGCAATGGGATTGCCTCTAGGTAGTCACGCTGTGCCCAGTGGAGGTTCTCTGCCAATACTGCGATAGAGCGACCATAGTCTGGGTCGTCCTTGCCTGTGCCCTCATATACGCCATACTGCAATGGATACTTCTCTGGATAGTAGCAAGGCTCACCGAAGTACTGGTTGTCGTTACACTTGTTGGTGGTGTAAGCGGTGTTCAATACGTGGCGACCCAACTTCTGACCACGAAGGTTGATGTGAGCGATACCCCAACGCTTCAAGTCATCCATGCGGAAGCCTTCACCGAAGAGTTCGCAAGCACGCTCACGGCGAATCTCGTCAAGCATGGTCATCTTATGGCAAACAGTTTTGTTGGTGTTGTAATCCCACCATCCTGCATCCCAAACGTTCTTGATGAGGTCGTTGGTGAGGTGAGCTACACGAGCACGGTCACGAAGCAAGTTGATGGAGATGTCGAGATCTGCATCAGAAATCTGACCATTGCCCAATTCGCAAGTTGCCTCGGCATAGTTGAGGTAAACCTCGGCAAGGCGAAGGATAGGCCAGTCTGGTGATTCGGTCTTGTCGGCACGGTTACCCTCAGGGTTGTACTTGCGGCTGCCATAACCATAGAAGTTGGTGTTTCCACGAAGTTTTGGATGGAACACGCCACGGATACTAGAGTACGCTGGGTCGGAAGAGTCGTACTCATCGTTGTTCTGTACATACAGTGGCACTGGGTAAGGCTGTCCGTCTGCCTCGGTGTGAGGAGTACAATATTCAGGGCGGTTACCCCAACTTACACGGTCTGGACACCAAGTGCAACCTACAAAGCGATAGTCACGGTTGTGGTATTCGCCAGCGAAGGTACCCCATCCCTCAAACTGAGGGTTATTCTGGGCGTCTGCCATGTTGCCAGTGTAGCTGATGCGGATTGGCAAACCATTGCGGCAGAGGAAAGACTCGCCAAACTGGGCACTGATGCCCACGCCCTGCCAAGTCTCTACGGTATGGCCAATGTTCTTACCCACTTTCTTCAAGTCATAATCATATTTCTTGTAGATGATGAACTCCTTGTTGGTGCTCTTTCCCTTGCCCCAAGGGTTAGATACGTTGCCACCCTTGTCATCGATGTTAAAGAGGTAATAGTAGCTGAGGGAGTCGCACTCGTTCCAGAGGGCGTAAGTGCCATTATTCTTTGCCTCGTCCATCACTGCCTTCGACATGCTCTTTGATTCTGTCAGCATATCGGTAACGGATGGATAACCCTCAGGCTTTGCTGTGCCAGCACCCTTGTCTGTTCCATCGCCATCGAGGTCGTAGTTGATGCTAGGTACATACTTTTCCCAAGTGGCCTCATAGAGGAGTACTCTGCCAAGATAAGCCTGTGCAGCCTCCTTGCTGATGCGACCCTTGTCGGCTGCAGCGATGGTGCTCTCCTTAGGCAAAAGGTCGATGGCCTTGCGGAGGTCGCTGATGATGAACTGCATTACCTCATAGCGGCTCTTGCGAGGACCGTAGAGAAGCTCGTCATTTACGTCGAGTACATGGTCAATGATAGGCACACCGCCAAAGTGTTGCAAGAGGTAGAAGTAAGCCATGCCACGGAAGAAGTAGGCTGTACCTACGGATGCGTTGAGGGCAGTTTTGTCGCCTGTGTATTCCTCTGCTTTCTGCAAGAGGATGTTGTATTGGCGGATGTTGTTGTAGTT
>CAVKNU010000084.1:0-5998 GCA_963657465.1 Lachnospiraceae bacterium | reverse complement strand
TTGTTATTGTCGATTTCATAATTGTTTCTCTTTTAATTGTTGTTAGAACATCATTTGAATTCTTCACTCTTCGTCCTTCACTTTAGAACGTCAAGTTAAGACCGAATGTAATCTGACGGCTGAATGGGAAGGTGCTGTTGGATGCCTCACCATACTCAGGGTCGTAACCATCCTTCACCTTGGTCCACTCCCAAAGGTCATCGCCAGAGAAGTAAACTCTCAGCTTGCTGATACCAGCCTTTGCTGTCCATGCCTTTGGCAAGGTGTAACCCAATACGAGTGACTTCAATCGGATGTACTTGTTGTTTGTCACACTCACGTCCTTGTTCTCGTAGTTCCACTTGTTGAAGTTGGCGTCACGAGACATGATGGCATATTCTGCGTTAGGATTCTCTGGTGTCCATGTCTTTCCGAGGAAAGTATTGTTCTGACGAGTGTAGTTTGCAATCCAAGGAGCGTAGAAGTAACCTGTGCGGAGAATCTTTTGGTTGCCGATGCCCTGGAAGAAGACATTGAAGTCGATTCCCTTCCATTCCAAACCGCCCTTGATACCGAATGAGAGACGTGGAGATGCATCACCTGCATACTCGATATCGTCGCGAGTAATCACACCATCACCGTTGATATCAACGAGCTTGCGAGCACCAGGGCGAAGGGTGTTGGTCTTCTGCTTACCTGGAGCAGGGAGGATGTTGCCTTCCTTAGGACCAGTGTGGTCGGCGTTCCAGTAATACTTCTCGTAGTAAGCATCCACCTCTTCTTGAGTCTGGAAGAGACCGTCGGTCTTATAAACATAGATAGACTTGAGAGGCATACCGATGAGACGACCTGTGTTGAGACCTGCGTTAGGCACGTTCTCGTTGTTGGTGAGTCGCATCACCTCGGTCTTGGCATCAGAGATGTTGAAACCTACATTGTATTTCACCTGTCCAATCTTGTCGTTCCACTTGGCACTGAAGTCCCAACCCTTGGCACGGAACTTACCATTGTTGGTCTTAGGTGCAGAGGCACCGAGCACCTGTGGGAACTCTACGTTGATGAACATTCCGTTGTTAGTTCTAACGAAGTAGTTGAACTCTGCGTTCAAGCGGTTGTCCAATACGGTTACGTCAAGACCGATGTTGTGGCTGTCGATGGTCTCCCAAGTGCGCTGGTCACTAGTCATTCCGCCGAGCCACATGGTGGTGTGGGCGCTTGGGTTTACACCGAGGATGGTGCTACCTGTAGATACGGTGGCGTAACGCTCGTAGTTACCGATACCCTCCACGCTACCTGTCTTACCATAGTTGTAGCGGAGCTTCAAGTCGTTGAGCCAAGTGAGGCTCTTCATGAACTTCTCGCCACTGATACGCCAGTAACCAGAAACAGAGTAGAAATTCTTCCAACGCTGTGACTTGGCGAGCTTTGACGAACCATCTCGACGTCCCAAGAACTCGAAGGCGTAACGGTTGTCATAGTTATAACCCATACGAGTGATGTAAGAGAGCAAACCCCAAGAAGACTTGCCACCGCTGGCACCGTTGTTGTCGCCACCGATAAACATGTCAAGGTCTTCCAAGCCTGAGCCTTCAAACATAGTACCCTTGTTTCTGGATGCGGTGAGTCCCTTGTAGGTCTCCTGCTCAGCAGTGATACCCAACATCGCAGATACGTTGTGTACCTTGTCGAAAGTGTTGTTATAGTTGATCATGGCGCTGAGGTTCATGTTCTCCCAACGCTTGTTGGTTTGATCCATGCTGCCAGGACTCTTCTTGTTGCCAGTAGGAGTGCCAACCCAGTCGTAATACTGTACCTTGTAATAAGTATGCTGGCTGTTCTCTTCCACCATCTTGTAGGCAGCATTGCCAGTGAGGGTCAATCCTTTCAGAATCTTATGGAGGTCGTAAGTACCCTGCACGTTGCCACGCAATGTGGTGAGATAGTAGTGGTATGCGCCACCATTGAGCAAACCTCCGAGAGGGTTGCGGCTTCCTGAGAATGTATCGTATGGATCGCCGTTCTCATTGTAGATAGTCCAGAACCACTGATCCATCCATCCCTGACCCAAATCCTGTGAAGGAGCCTGGCGATGACGCTTCTCGTAAGCGATGTTGGTAGATACCTTGAAGTCCTCGGTTGCCTTGTAGTCGGCATTGATACGAGCACTCCACTTGCGCTGACCATCGTATGCAGGCTTCAACTGAGAGCGTGCGCTCTCATATCCGAGTGAGAGGTTGTATCCGAAACGCTGGTCGGCACCTGCGATATTAATGTTATGTTTCTGGGAGTTAGCCTGTCCATAAAGCTCATCCATCAAGTCTTGGGTGGTGTCCCAACGCTCAATCTTGTTACCATTCTTCAGGGTGAGCACCTTGCCTGCGCGGAGGGCGTTGAAAAGCTTCTCGCCTTTATATACGGTTGGGTTACCTGTCTCTGGGTCGATGTCTGTCTCGTCGAGAGTAGGACCGCCGAAGCTATTGAAAATCCACCAGTTGATGTTCTTGTGGATAGTCTCTGGGTCTGTAGAGCCAGAAGTTACGGCAGCATCGTTATACTGAGCCTCGTAGAACATGTCGAGCCATTCGCTAGTGCTGGTCAATGGAGTCTGGATACCATTGATGGTGCGGCTGAAAGAACCATTGTAAGAAATCTGGGTCTTGCCTTCCTTACCACGCTTGGTGGTAACAAGGATAACGCCGTTGGCGGCACGAGAACCGTAGATGGCTGCAGAGGCATCCTTCAAAACGGAGATGTTGTCGATGTCCTCGCCGTTCATTGAGTTCAACTCGTCGATGGAACCTGTTACACCATCAATGATGATGAGTGGAGAGGAATTACCGTTTACAGAGATGGCACCACGAATCTGCATTGCTGCACCCTCGGCACCAGGACGGGTAGAAGTACGGGTGACTGTCAAACCAGCAATCTCACCCTGAAGGGCTACTGCTGTAGAAGATACGTTACGGTCCTTGAATACCTCGTCACCCTTGATCTGAGTGATGGCTGAGGTCAAGGAAGCTTTCTTCTGCTGACCGTAACCTACTACTACGACATCATCCAATGCGTTGGCATCCTCGTGGAGTATAATCTTGAGGTCGCCGCCCTTAGGGTTTTTGAGAACCTGGGTCTTGTAACCGATATACGAAATCTCAACAGTACCACTGGCATTCTGAAGGGTGAAGTTACCATCTAGGTCGGTAACTGTACCATTTTTGCCGCCCTTTACACGAACAGAGGCACCAATGATAGGTTCGCCGTTCTGGTCAACTACAGTACCTTGTATGGTATTGCCCTTCTGCTGCTGAACACTCATGCTGAGCGTCTCGGCTGCTGAAACCTGAAGCGATGGGCTTGCTGCCAAGCACAACATCGGGAAGATTAATAATGATTTCTTCATTTTTTAAAAGGTTAAAGCGTTATTATTAATTTTGTTTGACTCTGTTACGAATAGCTTTTTAAATACACTTACGGAAAAATGAAAAAAATAAAGAAAAATAAAAAAAGGATGTGTCATGGCAAGTTTATGACACATCCTTTAAGGGATAAATATAATCTAAATCAGTGGATTACGGCATCGATGAAATCTTATTCTTTACAGGAATAATGGCGAATGTAAACTCATAATCCTGATAAGGAACTCGATATTGAGGGAGTGGGAGAGCACTCCAACTGTCGATACATGCCAATCCTGACTGTACTCTGTCGATACAGATGTTGGTGACATTCCACCAACGAATGTCGGTCTTATTGCCAGTCTCTTGTGGACGGATGTAAGGATAGTATTGCTCATCCACCGTCTGGTCGTAAATGCCGAGGAAGGTGTTGGAATGTCTGTCACTGTAGTTCTCCACAGGACCTCTTCCGTAATAGGTCACTCGTTCGAAACCTTCAGGCATCTGCATTCTCATTCCGAATCGGAACATGTTTGGAATCTTGGCATCTTTGTTGGCGGTCAGCTTTTGGTGTACTTTTAGCTCACCTGCATTGTTGATGGTGTAGTCGATGCAGAGTTTGCCAGAGACTTGTTTCATGTCGTATTCTGTATGGATGCAGATGTTGCCATCCTCTTTCTTTTGCTCCATCTTGATGAGTTTCATGCTTGGATTTTTCCAAACAGAATACTTCTGCTGCAGTTTGCAACCAAAGTCATTGTCGGTAGGAGCACGCCAGAAGTTTGGCTTTAGGCAAGAACCCTCTTGCAGGTAGTTCTTGTTTTGGAATTCATACTTTGTCAAGAAACCAGTCTTCTTGTTGAACTCCATGCGGAACTCATCACCCTTTACGATGAGATAGTTCTGTTGGTTGTCGGTAACCTCTGGTGCAGATGCAAAACGCTCGGCTTGCAAAAGTTCACTTGATAGCTTTGGAGCAGACAAGCGCAACTGGTCACGAGCAATCGTTTGATTGACAGGAAGTATGCCTTCTGTTTCTTTAAGTTTGTAAGAAACATTGAGCAAGCATTCTTTGTCGGCATCGTATTTTCCAATGTTCAAAGTCAAGCGAGTGCGCTGTTGAGGCTCCACATTCAGTTGGTCAACTCTGCCAGCTCGTACCACCTTGCCGTCTTCCAATAGTTCCCATTCCATGTAGTAGTTGGAGAGGTCTTTGAAGAAGTTCTCATTATATACTTCCACGATGCCCTTGTTGCCATCTACTAGGGAAGTTATAATAAGCAGCAAAGTTGTCGCCATCGCCTGATTCATTTCCCAAAGACCACAAGATGATGCTTGGGTGGTTGAAGTTGCGCTGCACGTTGCGCATATTGCGCTCCAAGTGGGCTTGCTTGAACATCGGGTTCTTGGCAAGTGTCTTCTCCTTGAATCCCATACCATGGCTCTCGATGTTGGTTTCTGCCACCATGTAGAGACCGTACTTGTCACAAAGCTCGTGCCAATAGCTGTCGTCAGGATAGTGGCAGGTGCGCACGGCATTGATGTTGAACTTCTTCATCAAGAGGATGTCTTGCAACATTCGTTCTCTAGATACAACGTATCCACCATCAGGGTCTAGCTCATGGCGATTGACACCCTTGATGAGGATGGCTTTGCCATTGACAAGCACCTGACTGTTTTTCAGTTCAATCTTTCTGAAACCTACCTTAATAGGGATAATCTCCTTGCTTCCCTTCATCTGTGCATAGAGGGTATAGAGATAAGGAGTTTCGGCAGTCCATTTGTGTGGATTGTTGATGGCAAGCGTAATGTTACCATTGCCTTTGACGTCTTTCTTTAGGACACTCTTGCCTTCGGCATCTTTCAGGTCCAAGTTGACGCTCTCGTTGCTGGTTGATTTCAAACGGATGCTCAATAGTTTGCTGTCCTCACTGTAGCCCACATACTTGCCATTGACCCAGAGATAGATGTTGGAAACCACCGAACCAAAGTGTGCGATGATGTCCTTGCCGTTCCAGTTGGCTGGCACGACGATTTCTCTGCGGTAAGAGCCTACGTGGTTATTTTCGGTTGGTACCTCTGGAGGATTGTTCTTGAAGATATGACTCCAAGAATATCCGATACCCGTATAGATAGGGTCACCATATCCATTCAGTTCCCATACAGCAGGGATGTGCATGGTAACCCAACCCTTGTCATTGTAATCTTTCTTCCAGAAGTCTGTAGGGCGGGCATCCGCATTTTTCACCCAATTGAACTTCCATGCTCCGTTGAGGGAAAGATAATTGACGGATTGTTCCTTGGCTTCGCTTTCTGCCAATTGCTGGCTTTCATAAGCGAAATAGCTCGTATGCATAGGCTGTCGGTTGACTGCATTCTTGCGGGCATTATGCCACTCGTCTGTCTGTGCTTGACAGGCGAGTGACAGGAATGTAAGCAATAATAATATGGATTTTCTCATTGTGATTTCTATTTTGCTTGTTGCTTTTAATGTTTATAATAGGTTTTATTTGTATTTTTATCTAACGTAATTCTTTGCGTTTTCTTATACGCATATATGATAAAAAACACTTATAAGAAAAAAGTTAAAGAATATTTTTGTAATTTTCATGATTTATATTATCTTT
>CAVKNU010000083.1:0-10838 GCA_963657465.1 Lachnospiraceae bacterium | reverse complement strand
TGATTCCTTGGGATGACGACATCGATGTGATTATGCCACGCCCTGACTACGACCGTTTATTGGAAATAGCCCAGACAGAAGACTTTGGCAAATATGAAGTTGTCACCCCTTACAACCAAGAAGACTATCCGCTCTATTTCTCCAAGTTGGTCAACAAGGAGACTACACTTATTGAGGAAAAAGAGCGTCCCTGCGTCATCGGTCTGTTCATCGACATCTTCCCACTGGATGCCACCGATGATGATGTGGAAAATGCCAAAGCGCTACAACGCAAATACGTGAAAGTAATCAATCGCCTCAATGCCGTTTCCACCCGCAACACCTTTGGTGAATACCTCTCCCTTCTCTCTCACAAGGAGACCTGGGGACGTTTTGCCATCAAGACCGCCGCTTTCTTCTTCCGAAACCAGATTCGTCGTCGCCTTATCCAACAGCTGGATGCGATGAGCCATCTCTACGACTTCGACAAAGCCAAGAACGTACAGGTTTATACAGGTTCTTATCACTACAAAGAGATATTTCCAAAGGCATGGCTCGGACAAGGCAAGGAGTTTGCTTTCGAAGATACCACCGTCCTCTTGCCAGAGGAATACGATAAGTATCTTCGCCATTTCTTCAACGACTACATGCAGTTCCCTCCTGTGGAACAAAGAGTGGAAAAACACTTGCGCTACTATCTGAACATTGAGCGAAGGGAAAGTTGGGAGGAAATCAAGAAGAATCTTACCAAAAGGAACTAGCTCTCTTGACCCATCCACATTTTGCCCCCTTCCCCACGCAGGGTTTCAATATAGATAGATGAGTCTCTAGAGAAATCTTTTCTTACATAATTTATTTTCGAAAAAATATTATGTAAGAAATTATATAAAATATTTGGCACTTTGACAGTTTTTCTTTATTTTTGCGACCAGGATGTTTCATTAAACAAATTTTAATGTGACTATAGATATATTAAAAAAAATAATTTGTGGCAAATGAGGAATCAAGGTGTTTATGCACAAATGGTGTGTTTGGTTGTTATGTTATTGTTTGCAATGACATCGCCTGCCCAAACTGTGCCTGAACACCTTGATTCTATATTAAAGACATTACGCCTTAAGGAAGTCGTAGTTAAGGCTAAAAAGGTGCGCCAATCTGGTGATACCATATCTTATGCCGCTTCTTCTTATGCTACCAAAAATGACAAGGTGTTGGAGGACTTACTTCGCAAGATGCCTGGTCTTGAGGTTACAAATGATGGACAAGTAAAATATAATGGGCAGTGGATTAACGAATTCTATATAGAAGGCGCAGACATGCTTGGAGAGAATTATGGTGTAGCTACCCGAAATATAGATGCGAATGCTATTGGTGCCGTGCAAATTATTGAGAATCACCAAGCTGTGAAACTCTTGCAAGGTACGCAACAAGGAAAAGCACCTGCCATGAATATCAAGCTGAAACAAACGGCAAAAGGAGTTTGGTCTTCTATACT
This sequence comes from Lachnospiraceae bacterium, assembly GCA_963657465.1. Lineage (GTDB taxonomy): Bacteria > Bacteroidota > Bacteroidia > Bacteroidales > Bacteroidaceae > Prevotella. The sequence goes on along the minus strand of CAVKNU010000083.1, from coordinate 9,364 downwards.
TTCTGCCGCTCTGGGAAACCAATCGAAACTGGCACATGATTTGTCACTCAGTCTGATGAATTTTCAGCGAAAAAGCCAAAATGTGTCTATTTATAAAACGAATGACGTGGGAACAGACTTACGTCAGGAAATCCATGCGCCGACCCATCTCAACTCAACTTTGGGTGTGGGAATTATGCTTCCCAACAAACCTTCACTTTCTGATGCCTACTCTTATAGAAACAATTCTCATAGCGTGTCTGTGAATCAACTTTATAAATTGGACCAAGACCGAACATTGACTTTCAATGCCAATTATCTTTATGACCGAGAAAGACAGAACGCCAATGATGAAACTTCTTATTTAAAGAACGATGGCTCACGCCAATTAATCAGCGAATCGAATGAGGCTACTTGCAGAAACCATTTCGTGGGTGGGCATCTAGTCTATAAATTGAATAGCCGGAAGTCTTTTCTGAAAGATAATTTCTCGATAGGAACTTCTATACCTAAAAATGAAGGATTGATTAATGAGTATATTGCTCAAAAATTGAATGGTCACTCAACTTCTTTAAGCAATAAGCTACAGAGCCATTACAAAGTAAAGAATGGAGCTGTGGCAGAAGTGAAGTGGAATCTATCTTATGATGACAAAAAAGGTGTATTGAATGTTCCTAATGTAGGTATAAGCCAACTCATAAGAGAACGTAGATTCAGTACAGAAGCAGTAACTTCGCTTCTTTCATGGAAAATTCCACATTTAATGTTTAATTTAAATGGAGGTTTTTCTGTAGATTGGGGAAATGCAATAGCAACTCTTGCAGAGACACAAGATAAAGTAAATGATGGTGAACAAAAAACTTGGCAACTGAGAACATATTTAAATCCTAAGGTGCTGTTGCATTTTAGCAATAAATTCCAATGGTCGATATATGTCCCGATAGGAGTGAAGTATTATAAGTTAGATGATGATGGGTGGGGGTACAGCAAAACCTATTTATCAACAACTCCTTATTCTAGTCTATCTTACAAACCTTCTGGACATTTGGCTTTTGATTTTACTACTATATGTGAAGAGTCTATGCCTTCGGCATTGTCACTCATGGTACAAAAGAGATATTTGAATTATCGTTCAATGAACTCCAACCCTAATCAGATAGAAAGTACAAGAAACAAATCTTTAAAATTGGCATTTACCACAAGTTACAAGGATGTCATCAAGATGTTCTTTGGTGGAGTTACATGCTCGTATGTTTATGCCAAAAATGGCAATGCTACAGGATATGACTTTGTTGGGGATGTAATCAATTATATTCCTTTATCTCTGTCTGTCAGCAGCAAATATTGGCAAATTACTCAAACAGCATCAAAAGGCTTTTTCAAATGGAATTCCAAGATTAGTGAATCCTTTACATTAGGATCCTCCAGAAAGGACTATTATGTGAGTGATGCGAGACATGAGGGACGTACCGATTATTTGCAGGTGAATTTGGCATATACAGCCTCTGTTGCCAAGTTCCTTTCTTTTAACACATCCAATGATTATTCGTTGTCTAAACCATATACGGATGGTCATGCAAAAAATGTGAAGTATGGTACCTATACAAATGTAACATCTCTAACGCTATGGCCTTGCAAATAATTGAGTATCATGCCTTCTGTGCAGTACTACCATAATGATTACTTCACTTCAGGACGCAATAATACTTTTTTGAATTGTAATTTGGAGTACTATTTGGGCAGTACCATTTTATCGTTGAAATGCAATAACCTTTTGGACAGCCAAGTCTTTAAGCGAGTAAACGATAATGGTGTTACTTGCTACCAAAGTGAGTATCAGCTACGTGGAAGAACTATTATGTTAGGAATTAGAATAAAAATAATTTAAAAACTGTAATGATGAAAAAGTTGAATAAGAGTTTTCTCGTTTTAGGTTTATTGCTTGTTAGCATGGTTACAAATGCCCAGATAAGAGTTTCCTATGCTTTGAATACGCCAACATTTACCTTGGCGCATGAAAGCACAGATAAATATGAAGTGTTGGATTCTGCTTATTTGACGATTACTTATCGTGTCAAGTATCGTCAACATGAAAAAGACGATTCTTTGTCAGCGGAAGATCTCATGGATTTGCAGATAGGAAGTAAGTACAATGCTTTTTTCAGCAAGAACTTACGTCAGTTGGATATAGAAAACACCAAGTCGTTGAAAACGGCAATGCGTTTTACTCCTGCTCCTGCGGAATACATAGGATTTGATATCCTAACCAACCATTCAACAAATGTTTGGAGTGTTACCAATCGTATTCCATACACTAGTCAAGTAATAGAATATGAAGAGAAGATTCCAAGCATCACATGGAAAGCCATAAAGAAAGACACGGCAACAGTCATGGGGTATCATTGTCAAGTTGCCCAATGTATGTATGGAGGTAGAACTTGGAAAGTGTATTATGCTCCTCAGATACCACTACCTTATGGACCATGGAAATTGAATGGCACCAAGGCTTTGGTGTTAAAAGCCGTAGATACGGAACACAACTTCGTGTTTGAGGCAGTTGGCTTGACTCAAAATGTACAACCTATCATTCGCTATGATTGGAATAGAAAAATCATGAAGAAAGATGAATGGAAAACTTACGAGCAGAATATGTATAAGAATGCTGGCGCTTTTGTCCGTAACACTGGCGCAAGAATCGTTGTAATGGACAATAGCGAGAGAGGTTTTCATCGCTTGAATGAAGATTGGTCACAATTTTACAATCCATTAGAAAAATAATATGGAAATAATACAAACAAAGAGCGGACATCAATATGTTTATGAGCAAAGGACAGGTTTCCTGTCTCTTGCTCATGGCTCTGGAAATTCTGAAACTGACGCATCTACCGATTCTTCGGAAAAAATATAATTTGTCATGCCTTTTGCAAAAAGTAAACAAATGAAAAAGATATCTGTAGTTCGGCAGCATGACAGTATGCAGTGTGGCATTGCTTGCTTGCAAATGATATGCAAATATTTCGGCAGGGAGTATTCTTCTGACTCTCTGTCAAAACTTTGTTTTGCGACAACAGAAGGGGTATCAATGCTTGGTCTCAATGAGACCGCTAAAACTTTGGGATTGGATACCGTCTGTGCAAAAGCTACGCCAAAAGAATTAGCAGAAGCTCCTCTTCCTGCCATTCTCCATTGGAATCAAAATCATTTTGTGGTTCTCTATCAGGTGAAGAAGGGTAGAAAGTTTTATATTGCAGACCCTGGCAAGGGAAAAATTACCTATAGTCTTGAAGAATTCAAGAAACATTGGATTAGCACTCGCTCTGGTGGTGAGGATAAGGGCATTGCGATGTTCTTTGAAACAACCCCTGCATTCTTCACCTATCAAATGGAAGGAGAGGAAAACCTGAAAGAGAAACGTTCCTTCCGATTCCTCTTCGGATATTTCAAGAAGTATCGCAAGCAATTCTCGCTCATCATCTTGGGTCTACTGATAGGTAGTGTCCTACAATTGGTGTTGCCATTCCTCACCCAATCTATCGTGGATGTCGGTATCAAGAACCAAGATATTGGCTTTATTTGGCTTATACTCTTGGGACAGTTAGTGTTGACCGTCAGCCGTACGGCGATAGACTTCATCCGCAGATGGTTGTTGCTCCGCATCTCCATGTGTATCAATATCTCTTTGGTCAGCGACTTCTTCATCAAGCTATTAAAGTTGCCGATGTCATTCTTTGACACTAAGTTGATGGGCGACTTGATGCAACGAATGAACGATCATGGTCGTGTGAACAATTTCCTTACTCAACAGACGCTCAACATCACCTTTGCCATGCTCACCTTTGTAGTATTCTCGGTGGTACTCTTTATATATAATAAGGTGGTGTTTGGCATCTTCTTGTTGGGAAGCATTCTCTATGGCATATGGATGGCTCTCTTCCTACGGCGCAGAAAGGTTCTGGACTATGATCTCTTCGAACAGCAAGCTATCAACAACAATCGAACTTATGAGTTTATCACCTCCATGCAGGAAATCAAGTTGCAGGATTGTGAACAGCGCAAGCGAAAGGAATGGGAGGAGACGCAGGTCAACCTCTTTGGAGTGCAACAGAAATCGCTTAAACTTCAGCAAACGCAAGAAGCAGGTAGCATTTTTATCAATGAAGTTAAGAATATTGTAATCACAGTGGTGGCTGCCACTGCCGTGATTCATGGGCAGATGACATTGGGTATGATGCTAGCCGTACAGTATATTATCGGTCAGCTCAATTCCCCAGTGGAACAACTCATGCGCTTCTTCTATTCCGTACAGGATGTAAAGATTAGCTTGGAGCGTATCAATGAGATTCATCAGATGGATGACGAGAACGGGAAGAAAGGATTGCTTACCTCTGTAGAAGACACGGGAAAAGGTATCCAACTTGACAACATCATGTTCAAGTATAATCCTCATGCTTTGAGCAAGACGATAGATGAAGTGAATCTTCTCATTCCACAAGGCAAGGTGACGGCAATTGTGGGAGCTTCGGGTAGTGGCAAGACTACACTTATCCGACTGATGCTAGGTTATTACCCTGTTTTGGAGGGAGAAATACGCATAGGTGGAACTGACATCAACCTGTTGAACAAGAAATGGTGGCGCAGGCAATGTGGAGTAGTCATGCAAGAAGGTGTCATCTTCTCAGAAAGCATCGAGCGAAACATTGCCGTGGATGATAGTGAAGTGGATAGCAAAAGATTGATACAAGCCGCAGAGATTGCTTGCATCAAGGATTACATTATGGCTTTGCCTTTGAAATTCAATACAAAGATAGGTCGTGATGGAATAGGATTGAGCCAAGGACAGAAACAGCGTATCTTAATAGCGAGGGCTGTCTATAAGAACCCTGATTATATCTTCTTGGATGAAGCTACAAATTCCCTGGATGCTAACAATGAACGAAACATTGTGGAAAACCTCGATACGTTTTACCAAGGCAAAACCGTCGTTATCGTGGCTCATCGCCTGAGCACTGTGAAGAATGCCGACCAAATCATCGTGCTAGACCATGGGAAGGTGGTAGAGGTGGGCAATCATGAGTCCTTGACCGCTAAGCGTGGGGCTTACTATCATCTGGTAAAGAACCAATTGGAATTGGGTAACTAATAAACTTCCAAAAAGTTTATTTCATTTTGGATGTTTGACCTGACTGTTAAGTGAGGACAGCCAGGCTGTCGTCCTATGACAGTCAAGCTATTGCCCTATGACAGCCACGTTGCTTCCCTATGATAGATGTCTGTGCAGATACACAGAAACGCTTTTCTATATCACATTTCACTAGATACTATATAAGTATTTGATTTTCAATACTATAAGCCTTGTGCTATATTGCTTTCAACATTACACAAACATTGCACGACATTTCACAAAACTGGTACGCGGCTCCGCATACATGTCGTGAAATGTTCGTGTAATGTCTATTAACATATAGCGCAGTAGATACGAGGCTATAAATCAGCAAGTTACACCACGTCTCGTGATATGTGAAATAGATATTTGATACTCTAAAATATCTCAATGCTACAACACAGAAGTCTTGGTCTTTCCCTCAAATCTCAAATTGCTACCATGCTTTATCTTCTTGCCATAATCAAGCGTATAGCTAACGGACAATGAAACATAACGTCTATCCCATGGTCGGCTCTGATAGGTATAACTGTTGATGTTGTCTGAAATAAGCCAAGACTCCGTGTTTCCCTTTTTCAGAATAAGTGAGTTCACTTGCAGCTTTACAAAAAGATTGTCCTTTGCAAATTGCAACCCACACTTCAGATTGTCGGAAAACTTAGTTAGATTGGAGCTTCCACGCATATATCCTTTCCCTGAGCTATAAGCATAATTGAGATTAAATGACCAATATTTTCCCAGCGCACAATAAGCAGTAGGATAAATACTCCAATAGCCATTGTTGATATGAAACAACCCAGAATGCCATTCATGGGTGTAGCCAAACTGCGAGCTCAGGCGTACTTTTCCCCCAAGCATCGATACAGAAGGAGTAATCCTAAAATATATCGGGTTAAAAGAACCACTGTTTATCATCTCCTTCACCATTAGCCCATCTATTTCATGCCAGTAAGGCACGATATCATTGATGATGTTATCCCAGCTAAACGAAGTGTTAAGAGAAAACACATTGGAAGGCATCCAAGTATGAGAAAGAAGTGCATAAGCTTGACGTACGGTTTTCAAATTAGCATTTCCCTTGCTTCCTGTGACTTCATCATCTTGACGAACCACCGTGTTATAATAAGAAGGATTGATGGAGCTTTGGGTAATCATTGCTTGCACATAGATAGAATGTTGGGGATTAACCCTTCCATTCAATGTCAGTCCACCATTCAAGTAGGCTTTGGTCATGGCTGGATTTTGCTGCACTTTATAACTTTGCACAGGTACTGATAGTCGAACGTTTCCACTCCACTTATCAGAGAACTTATGTTTATAATTCATATTGAAAACATAATAAGAATTGATCAGCTTTTGAAAGGTTTCTGCTGTACCTGTATAATAAGTGCGATATATCTCAGAATTGAATTGCGCCGTAAAGACCAATGTGTTGCTTTTGTAAATAGGAAGTCCATATCCTAGCCATAGGCTTGGCAAATAAGCATCTTCTCGTGTTGCGTTCATAATTTGTCGATAGCCAAAAGCCTGTTGGAAAACATACTCATTGTTCTTCTTATTATGATTGTATGAGAAAGAAAGCCCACCATAGGCATAGCTACGATGAGGTAATCCGTAGATGGACACCTGCGAACTCAAATAGGGAATCAACGATTGGGAATAGACATCTGAGATGGACGAACTGGACTTAGCATCATCGTAGGAAATGACTTCTTGCGTATAAACAGAAGGAGTCGTATTGTATTTTAAGCCAGCTTGTACTGTCCAGATCAAATTCTTCGAATCATAACGAGCACTGATGCCTGTAGAATACATACGCTGTTTGTCGTAACCCTCATAGTTCGTCTTTTTGTTGAGTGTAGAGCCATCATTATAGAAATATGTAATGTCTTTGTTGCCTCGAATCTCATCAGCATTTCGATAATAACCGCCCACTACTGCCTGATAAGTCATACGTCCTTTCTTCAATTTTCCAATAACATCATAATCCCCATAATCATTGTTGCCAAAGCCTTGGTTAGCCTCAGCCAGTACATATCCTCCATAGGCATACTCGCGCAGTACGAAATTGACAACTGCTTGATAATTCTTGAATTTAGGCTCAGAAGGTGATTGCAGGTACTCCACCCGTGCCACTTCTTTTGGGCGAAGTGCCTTCATCTCCCAGTCTGTTGCCTCTATCCCATTGATAAAGAAATGTACCTCTTTACCCCAAGAGGTCTCTATCTTATTGGAGAATTCATCCACACGCAATCCTGCCACCATCATTCGAGCCAACAAGGCAGAATAATTAGAGGAAGACCTACGCTCATCAGGTGTTGGTATATACGACACGCCATCTTTTATGGCAACATGATTTTTTGCTGTCACCAAGACTTCATCTATGTGTTGCGTCTTCAAAGAATCTTTGTTTTGTGAAAAAGCAACAAGTGAAAAAGTCAAAAAAATAAACAATATTGATATTTTCATACTGTGTGATTGATGTTTTCTAAATAATATCTCATTTCAAACTCAAATGCCAAATAATCTTCTATAGAAAAATCTATAGAATGCTTACTGCAAATATCTCGTGTAAATTTGCCAGTATCTAGCATTTTTTGACTACAAGGCCCCATACACAAAGGTAAAATTTTACAAGATAGACAAGCTGCGTTATCAAATGTTTTTAAATTCATTCTTTGTTCTTTTCGAGAATCATCCCAACAAATTGTACCATCAGCATTCAAAATACCTGCTTGTGTTTTTTCATCCAAAGTTCTTCCATTGCATTTATGGACAGTTCCATCATAATTCACGATAAAAAAACTCTTCGAGTCAGATGGACATGCAATTCTTTTTTTCCGAAAAACTCCATGTGAAATAACAAAACCTTCTCTTACAAACTTTTCCAATACATGTAGCAATAATTTTCTTTGGTCAACATCCACTAAAGAACGAGTTTGCCAAACTCTCTCAAAATGTATCCTTACCTTATTCTTATCAACATCTTTTAAATCATCTAAAAGTTTATCTAAGTTATGCAGTGTGGAATTGTCAAAATTAATTCTTAAAGTAACCAAAGGATCATCGGAATGCTGAGGAGATTGTATTTTACTTGCTATCATCTTTACTGCATTTATAATTTGGCGATAAGTACCCCTATTGTCTTTCTTCCAAATTCTTACAGTATCATGCTTTGCTTCATCTCCATCAATTGTAATTTGAAAATAAGGATTTAACTCAGAAAGTTTATCAACGACATTTTCTGTTATTAATGAGGCATTTGTGACAAAGAAAGATGAAAATACTTTTCCTGCTTTTTCACACTTCAACTTAACTTCGCGTACTAAAGGATAAGCTACATTCGAAAAGTTCAGTAAAGGTTCTCCTCCAAACAATGCTAAATGAAGAGTATCGAAACTATTTGATGCTATGCTATTATCAACATATCTCAACACAGCTTCTAATACTTCCTTTGACATTTTTGTTCCCTTCTTATGAGACTCATAACAATACCAACACTTAAGGTTACAATCTTGTGTTGGATAAACCATAAAATACAGATTTCTATTATTGTATTTTACTTGGAAATATTTATCTTGTAACTGAGCTAGCTCATCTATCGAATCATCCACAAACATTCCTAACTCTTCCATTTTATTGTACACAGAAGGATACGTATTTTTTATAGCATCATTGTTAAAATCACTAGATTTTAACAATGATGCTACATGATTGGAAACCCCTAAGAACCTATCCGAAAAAGAATTATATAGAATACTGAAACCTTTTTGGGGAATCAGTATATTGTAGTTGCTTGCTTTCATGCTTGTCCATATTAAAATTCATCATGGCATGTAATATACCATGATGAATTCTATAATAAATCTTAAATTTAAGCCTCTGTTTGGTCTTTGTCACCATCGTCAGGAGTTCCACCACAATTGTTGCCGCAGTCATTACCACAATTACTTCCACAATTATGTCCACAATTGCTTCCACACGTAATGTTGTCACTCACTCCTCCATGAATCTCCAACATTTCAGAATCCGTTAAGACAACATCTTCTCTAATCTTTTGCATATCCATAATTTAAATTATTAATTGATAATTTTTATTCGCAAACTTATTACATTTTGCAAAACTTATTTTCCTTTAAAAACTCGATTTATACAAAATTTTATACACCAATGATGTCATCACCATCTGGCTCTTCGTCTTCAGGGCAATAATGCCAATTACCG
>CAVKNU010000082.1:0-11001 GCA_963657465.1 Lachnospiraceae bacterium | reverse complement strand
AGACAAACTCGTCAAATTTGACAAACAAACGGGCTATTTTTGTGAAGTAAAGTACAATGGACGTAACATATCTGCCATCACATTCTATAAAGATCAAAAGAACACGATATGGATGGCTACCAATAATGGTATCTATAGCATTAAAAATGGAATTGTTTCCTATGAACATAAGCTAAACAAAGTCCTAGGCAATCAAGTTACCAATTGCATACGAATAGATGCACTTGATAATATTTGGGTAGGTACTATTGAAAGCGGCATCTATATATTTAATAAGCAACACCAACTTACCCAGCATCTCGCCCAAAGCAATTCCTTCTTCTCCAATACTATTATGCACATGCGAAATGGTAAGAAAAATCGTCTTTGGCTAGCTACTTCCGAAGGCATTGGACTTATTGAAAATACGGCAGAATCCAGCGAATGCAGCCATTATAATTACAAGCAAGGACTCAAGGATCCATTCATCAGGACTTTACAAGAAGATTTAAAAGGGAACCTATGGGTAAGCACAAATAATGGCTTGTCGTTTCTAAATATGAAAACTCATCTTTTTTCTAATTTCGACCAGAATGATGGAATTCCAACCAACAACTTCACTGGTGGACTCTATCTTAATAGTAAGGGGATTGCTTATGCCACCTCGCTCGATGGCATCATATCCTTTGATACCAATTACTTGACGGCGAAGCGTCAAACATCACCTATTTATATTACTCGATGTGCCGTTCTGAATGCTTCGGTAGAACAAATGAGTGAACAAATTATGCAACCGAAAGAAGATGGAACTTATTTGCTCAATCATAATCAGAACGACATTCGAGTGAGTTTTGCCACTGCTAATAAAGCACAAAGTAAATTGGTTGATTACAGCTACAAAGTGGATAATCTCGTTAATGAGTGGACTGTTACTGACGAAAACACCATCACTTTCAGAAGTTTAACACCAGGAAAATACATCATTCAGGTACGAGCTCGCCTACACGGGCAAAGCTGGGACACAGCCTCAACTACCTCTATGACCGTCATGATAGCCCAACCTTTTTGGTGGACATGGCAAGCCCGCACACTCTACTTACTGCTACTCATCGCAATTATCATTTTTTCATCACGTAGATACAAACATCATTTACAGATAAAGAATGATTTAGAACTTGAGCGTAGGAAAAATATTGCAGAGCAAGATATTAACAGAGAGCGCCTACAGTTCTTCACTAATATTGCACATGAGATTCGCACCCCGCTCTCACTTATCTATGGACCTATCATGGAGTTGGAGCAAAGCAAGAACTTGAATCAAGAAGACAGATACCAAGTAACTGTCATCCAGAAAAATAGCAACCGATTGATGGAACTCATCAACCGGTTGCTAGAATTCAGAAAAGTAGAGACCAACAATAGACAACTGATTGTCTGCAAAGGAAACCTCAAGGAATGCATCCAAGGAATCGGAGAGAACTTCAAGGCAACCAACCAAAATGAGAACGTAACCTACATCATCGACCTCGAAGAAACATCTCCATTCATTTATTTCGACAAAGAGGTCATCAAGAGCATCTTGTCTAATTTGCTCAACAATGCTAGCAAATACACAGAAAAAGGAAATATCGGGCTTTCACTCACGCAAGTGGTAAAAGCACAGCACCAATATTCCTGCATCAAAGTGTGGGATACAGGATGTGGTATCGCAGAAGAGGCAATTCCACATATCTTTGAACGCTACTATCAAGCCAACGGAATTCATCAGGCTTCAGGAACAGGCATCGGACTTGCTTTAGTCAAGAAACTTTGTGAGCAACATCATATTCAAATCTCTATCGAAAGTGATTTGGGAAAGGGTACTGTCTTTACACTCCTCATCGACAATGAGGAGAGTTATACGTATGCCTTGCACCAAGAAAATAATACGCAAACACAAGAAGGAACATATCTTCAAGAGCCAAAAACAACAGAAAAGGAACCTATGAAAACTGAAGAATCGCACCCTACTCTGCTCATCGTAGAAGATAATGTCGAAATAAACAATTACATCTCGCATTCCTTGAAAGCACATTACAACATTCTGCAAGCCAGCAATGGGCAGGAAGGTCTGCAAATGGCATCTGATAGAATGCCCGACATCATCATCTGTGACATTATGATGCCTATCATGGATGGTTTCACGATGACCAAGAGGCTGAAAAATGAACTTAGCACCAGCCATATACCTGTCATCATCCTAACAGCAAAAACTAGTACAGAAGACCAGCAACGTTGTTACGAATGCGGTGCAGACTCATTTATAACCAAGCCTTTTAGCATCAATCTTCTCAAAAGTCGAATCAACAACATCTTTGATTCACAAAAGACAACAGCCTCATTTATTCTTCAAAAGATAAATGCCAAGTCACCTGCATCCGAGGACAACCAAGAAAAGCCGAAGCTCAGCACGCTCGACCAAAAGTTCTTAGCTCAAATCAATGCTATTATCCAGGAGAACATTTCTTCTGAAAAGTTGAACCTTGTATTCATCGCCGAGCTATTAAAGGTAAGTCAATCCACCTTATATCGAAAGATGAAAGCCTTGACGGGTGTTTCTGGCAATGAATACATTCGCAAGATGAGACTGAGCAATAGCCTTCACCTCATGTTGGAAGCCAACAAAAACATCTCTGAAGCTGCCTATGAAAGCGGATTTATAGACTTAGCCTATTTCCGTACATGTTTTAAGGAAGAATATGGAGAGGTACCATCTGATTATTTAAAGAAACACTACGAATAGGCTTTGATATAAATGAAAGCGGGTTCAGCACAAATTGCGCTGAACCCGCTTTATATTTAAAGTCTTATTTTCCTTAGAACTTATAAACTACGAAACTATTAGGCTTCATCTTCACATTCAAGACATTACCATTAGCCTGAGCGTCTGATGTAACAGGAACTACCACGTTCTTGTTGTCTATCTTGTTCTCTGCCTGGATGTCATCGGCGTGGAGCACCGTCATCTTACCAGCCTTCAGGCTCTTCAGACCGTTGAAGGTTACGTTGATGTCCTTCTCCTCCTTCGAGGTGTTGGCTATCTTCACGATATAGCTCTTGGTGTTCTTGTCATAGCAAGCGGTGGCATAGAGACCATTCGCTCCCTCTACAGCCTTGCCATTCTCGGTCAATGAGAGAACGTTGGTACCCTTATTCAAACCATAAAGCTGCTGAACATAGTAGTTGGCAGAACGAACACTGCTCAAATTGTCAAACCAGATGAGGTCTGGACGCCATTGCCATCCCTCTACATGAGCGAAGAGAGGTGCATAGGTTGCCTGGTAAACCACATCGGCATTGCGCTCCAAGCCTGTCATGAAGGCTGCCTCAGAGAGAGCTGCCTCCCAAGAGTTAGGGTCGTGCTTGGCATGGGCGGCATACTCACCGGCGAACACCTTAGGTCCCTTGCGGTCGTAGTTGTCGTAACGCTTGGCGTTATCACGGAACCACTCTGGGCTCTTATAGTAGTGCTCATCCACCAGGTCAACCTTCAGCTTGCGCATCTCCTGCCAACCATAATCGAAGTCCTTGCCATCGGCAGATGGACCAGACGAACCACAAATCTTCATCTTAGGATACTTAGCACGAATCTGCTCAATAAACTTCTTCAAACGCTCTGGATACATTGGTCCCCACTGCTCATTACCGATACCAATCTGCTTGAGATTGAATGGAGCTGGGTGACCCATGTCAGCACGAAGCTTACCCCACTTAGAGGTGACAGGACCATTGGCAAACTCAATCAAGTCGAGTGCATCGTCGATATAGCTCTGGAGGTCATCCACAGCCACGTGTGCATTCTTATCACTATCCTCGTTCTGATACTGGCAAGCCAAACCTACAGAAAGGATAGGCAATGGCTCGGCACCGATCTTCTCTGAGAGAAGGAAGTACTCATAGAAGCCCAAGCCCAATGACTGATAATAACTAGGGAAAAGACGATGTGGGAAGGTGTCTCTCCAACGGTTCTCATTCAAAGGACGGTTCTCAGGAGCACCAACACTGTTCTTCCACTCATAACGAGTATCAAGGTCGGTACCCTCTACGATACATCCACCAGGGAAACGGAAGATACCAGGATGAAGGTCTGCCAAATCCTGAACGAGGTCGGCACGCAATCCATTCCAGTTATCCTCTGGGAAGAGAGACACATGGTCGAGGTCCACGCTCTCGGAACCCTTCTCCAGATATACTCGCAACAAGCCCTTGGCATCAGTCTCTGGGGATGTCAAGGTAGCGGTAAGCTTCTGCCATTTATTATTAGTAATCGTGATGGTTTGCTTAGCAAGCACATCATTCTTGGAATTGATAAGCTCCACACGAATCTTAGCCTGCTTGCCATCAATCAGGTGCAAACGACCATATACCGTGAAGTCGTACTTCATGTCCTTCTTCAAGCCCATGCCGAAGAAGCCACGGTTTTCCAAACCCGTTTGCTTCTCACGAGCACCAGCACTCTCAAGTGTTACATAGTGAGGATTGCGGTCGAAAGCAGGCTTCACGTCGCTTACGGTTACATTGCCGAAGGTGTTCCATCCCATCAAGCGCTGTGGAAACTCAAAGGAGCGGTTTTCCACCATCTCTGCATAGAGACCACCATCTGCACCAAAGTTGATATCCTCGAAGAAGATGCCATACATGGTAGGTTGGATTTCAACACCAGGCTTGTTGGCCTGTACAGTAAACTGATGCTGTGCATAAGCACCCAGTGATGTTGATGCCGCCAACAAGAGGGCAGCGAAAATGTTTGTTTTTCTCATTGTTTATGTTTAATTGTTTTTAGGTTGATGGTGCAAAAATACAAAAATCCACCCATAGTTGGGTGGATTTTTAGTAATATTATCGTAGATTTTCTACTTATTCACAGGAATAATCATCATATTGAAGCTCTTGTCGCCATAATGGAGGCGATATTTCTCCAATGGTAAAGCACTCCATGAATTGGTTCCAGCTACACCCATATGCTCTGCATCGAGGAAGAGATTGGTGTATTTAGACTTGTTGAGATTGAAGCTATGACGCTGTTCCTTGGCATCACCATCATCCAATTCTTCGGTGTCGAAATGGATTGCGCTAGCATAGAATGGCTGGCAGTTCTTTACCATGAATCCGAAACCTGAAGCATCGGTCTGCTTCCACCAACGGATGCCTCCCTTGGTACCACTCTCCTGTGGACGGATGTATGGGAAGTACTGATTGTCGGCATCATCATTGTAGATACCGATGCGCATACAATCCTGTCGGTCTGCATAGTTCTCAATAGGACCGCGACCATAGTACTGGCTCTTGTCCATATCGTATGGCAACTGCATCAACATACCGAAACGGAACATATCGCTCACCTTCTCGCCAGCTGTAGCCTTGAAGTTCTCGGATACCTTCATTGCACCGGTATTAGCCATCACGAGATAAGTGATAGCCAACTCGCCCTTCACCTCAGGCATATCATAAGTAGCACAAATGCTGATGGTATTAGCCTTCTTGTCTTTCTCTACAGCAACACCCTTCAAATCCATCTGAGGGTTCTTCCATACCTTAAATTTCTTCTGCAACTGAGCACCCATATCGTTGTCAGTAGGAGCACGCCAGAAGTTTGGCTTCAAGGTACCGCCCTCACCGAGGAGAGACTTGCCCTGGTATGTATATTCTGAGATGAGACCTGTGGTGCGGTTCACTTTCACGGTCAAGTCTGAGGTAGCTACGGTAATGTCCTGCTCACCCTTCTTGTCGGTCAACTTCACCTTCACGTTCTTGCCATTCTTAGCCTGAGCCATCTTCGCTGCACAATTGCCACAGCACTGCTTCTTCACGATAGGCAACTGAGCATATGCCACTACCTGACCACTCTTCATCAAAGGCTCAGCCTGCTTCAAGCGGAAGTCGATGTTGAGGAATACTTCCTTGCCCTTCACCTGAGTGAGGTCGTAAGGGATTGCATAAGTCTTGGTCTGCTGAGGTGCTACTTCGAGATTAGCGATGGTGCCATGCTGTGTCTCCTGACCATCCTCTACCAAGCTCCATGCCAAAGCATAATTGCTCAAATCACGGAAGAAGTACTCATTATACACATTTACCTCACCCTTCTGGGCATCCTTCAATGTTGCCCAAATGTCCTGATACTGATAAGCCACCTCGTAAGCATGAGGGTTCAGCTGACGGTCTGGACCAATGATACCATTGCAGTTGAAGTTGTTGTCGCTAGCATCGTAGTTGTTGTAGTCGCCACCGTATGTGTATTCCACCTTACGAAGTTGCTCATTGCTCATCTTCTCAGGGTCGATGCTCATAGGCTTGGTGATATGACGATGCAAACCCTGATCCACGAAGTCCCAGTCGAAACCACCCTGATAGATAGGGTACTTACGAATCAATTCCCAATATTCCTTCAAGTTACCACCAGAGTTACCCATGGTGTGATTGTATTCACACTGAATGAGAGGTCGAGTACTGTTAGGATCCTTGCAATACTGCTCACAACGATCTACAGGATAGTACATTGGGCAGAAGATGTCTGTACCCTCACCATGACGAGCCTGCTCATACTGCACAGGACGGCTTTGGTCTTGACTCTTAATCCATTTGTAAGCATTGAGGAAGTTATCGCCCATCACGGTCTCATTACCCAAGCTCCATGTCACGATGGAAGGATGGTTGTAGAAGTTGCTTACATTATGCTGGTTGCGCTCCAAGATTTGCTTAGCAAACATAGGTTTCTTGGCTGCAGCGTCATCATGATAACCAAAGCCATGGCTCTCTTGGTTAGCCTCAGCTACGAGATAAAGACCATATTCATCGCAAAGGTCATACCAACGAGGATCGTCAGGATAGTGACAAGTACGAACGGCATTGATGTTCAAGCGCTTCATAATCTTGATGTCCTGAATCATGCGCTCCACACTTACTACATAACCACCATCAGGATCCATCTCATGACGGTCGGCACCCTTGATGAGCACAGGCTGACCATTTACCAAGAACTGCTTGTTCTTGATTTCCACCTTACGGAAACCTACCTTGACAGGAGTCATGCTGGCGTTCTGCATTTCCGTTTTCTTTTGTGCTCCCAACAAGGAAACTTGCAGAGTATATAAATAAGGTGTCTCAGCAGTCCACTTATGAGGGTTGTCAACCTTCAAGATAGCATTTGCCACACCATTCTTTACCAAAACATCATTAACAGTGGCAACTTGCTTGCCTTCCTTGTCAAACAAGATGAAGTTAAGCTTGCCGTTACCCTTAACCTTGGTTGCGATATTGAGCACACCATCCTTGTAATCATTCACAAGGTCTGGGGTGACACGTACATCCTCCAATTGCAAATTGGCATCACGTGCAAAGAGATAGCTCTCACGAGCCACACCGCTCAAACGCCAGAAGTCCTGATCCTCACACCAAGAGCCATCGCTCCAACGGAAGGTCTGGAAGGCTATGAGGTTCTTGCCTTTCTGGAGATAAGGAGTGATGTCAAACTCTGCGGCAATCTTGCTATCCTCTGCATAACCAGCGAACTTGCCGTTCACGTAGAGATAGATGTTAGAAGTGACGCTACCGAAGTGAGCCACTACTTGCTTGCCATTCCAATCTGCCGGAATATCTATCACACGACGATAAGAACCCACATGGTTGTCCTTGGTAGGAACAGCAGGAGGCTGCTGGTCGAAATGATCACGCCAAGCAAAACCTGTATTCACATACTCTGGGTCGCCAAATCCATTCATCTCCCAGTTGCCTGGCATAGCGATAGTTCCCCACTTGGAATCGTCCAAGTCTGTCTTATAGAAATCAGTAGGACGCTGGTCGGCATTCGCTACCCAGTTGAACTTCCAGGTACCGTCGAGCGAGAGGAAATACTTGCTCTGTGTCTTATCCATGTGCAAGATGTCCCTGCTAACCATTTTGCCATCCTTCTCATACGTCCAGTCTGCCACTGGATAAGTGAAGAAGTTAGTGTGCAATGGGAAACGGTTGATGGCATTCACTTCTAGGTCATGCCACTCAGTGTAAGTAGGCTGCTGGATGGTCGTTTTATTTAACGACTTAATGGTAGCCTTCGGTTTCTTAGCACCGAAAGCCACCATTGCAAGTCCTGCCATACTTAATGTGATGAACAGTTTTTGTTTCATGTTGTACTATTTAGTTAATAATTATTAGAGTCTATTTCTCAATTCTTATACGATTAAACGTCTATGATTACTTATTGTTCTCCAAGTATTTGTCGTATTCACATGCTGTCAAGAGCATGGCTCCCACACCGAAGTTAGCCTGTGAATTGGCATCTACGGTCTGACCAGGGATGGCACGCTCACCGATAGGTTGCACATAGCCCACCTTGCCATCTTCCTGAAGAGCGGTCTCTGTAAGATACGTCCAAGCTCGGTCGATTACCTTCTTGTATTCCTTCTTGTCGAGATAACCATTGTTGACGCCCCAAAGCATACCATAGGTAAAGAAAGCCGTACCGCTGGTCTCAGGTCCTGGCGCATGGTCTGGGTCCATCATCGAACGAGTCCAATAGCCCTCTGGTTGCTGAATATCAGCCACCGCCTTTGCAAGTTTTTGGAACTTATCCACGAAGAACTGATAGTGCGCGTAATCCTTTGGCATATCTTGCAACACCTTAGCCAAGCCTGCCAAAACCCATCCATCGCCACGAGCCCAAAAGTCTTTCTTGCCGTTGGTGCTCTTGTGCTTAGGATAGATGTACTTGCCATCACGGAAATAGAGGCTGGTCTCCTTGTCGAACATAATCTCATCTGTGGTCAGCAAGTTGGCATAAAGCTTATCGAGATACTTCACATCTCCCGTGAGCTTATACATCTTGGTCATCACTGGCATCACCATATAGAGGGCATCGCTCCACCACCAATAGTCGGTTGGCTCGGAGTATGCCTCGTAGTGCATCACCTCCTTGGCACGCTTTATCATGAATTCTGAAGCCTCAGCATTGCCTTTCTCCTTTTCTATATTATAGAGGTCGATGTAAGTCTGGAAGCAAATCTGCCAGTCGCCGAAGAGCACCCAGTCCTTACCTTCGCCGTATGGCTTGTACTTCCACTTGGCAGGATTTGCCTGCGTAGCACCACTCCAGTTGTTGAAGTCAGCCCAAGCCAAGGTATAATCGAGCATCTTCTGGTCTTTGAGCATCTTATACACCTCCATGTTGCCAGTGTGATAAGCGGCGTTGTCCCAGAAAGAACGAACCTCTGGCTTATTGTTAGCTTGCCAATAGTTGTTGACCTTCGTAATCAACTCCACCACTTGCTCATGGCTCCATTTCTTGGTAGCCTTCACTTCTTTCTTAGCCTTCTTCGCCTTAACGGTCTTCTTGGCAGGCTGTGCAGCATTCATTGACAAAGCCAAGGTTGCTGCAGCCAATATCAAATATATCTTTTTCATTAACGGTTCCTTTCTTAGTTTGTTTCTTGTTACTACCATACGTACACAAAGCTCTTTCGCTCGTATATAAAACTTCTTACGGCCGTATATAAAGCCTCTTACGCTCATATATAAAGTCTCTAGCAATAGGCTGACAAGTATAAAATCCAAGTTTGATTTACTTAAATATAAGCTATATTTAGCTAAATATAAGTTGTATTTTAGTAAATACAAGTTAGACTAAGTCCTTTACAGCCTTATCCAAAAGACTTTATAGCCTTATGCGAAAGACTTCATATAAGGTTCTTTACCATTTGTCAGCCGTATGAATATCGTCTTTCCACTGGTGATCTTTAGGGAAAGACTGCCCATTCCATGCTTTCACTTGTGTCCAAGGCTGAGCTGCATCCGTCCAGAAAGGATGATCGGCAGGCAAGCCAAGTGGCATGAATGCCAAGGTAGTCATATAGAGCGAGCCATTATTGGTGTACCAATCTGCCACATTCTTCTGATTGCCACCACAGAAGCCAATGCTCAGATAGCCACCCTCGTTGAAGTTGTTCTGTTGGTCGAACATGCGATGAAGCACCTTGGTCAATGCAGCACGCACCTGTCCGTTGCTCAAATCCTGAGGCAACTGCTGATACCAAGCCATGAGAGCCAAAGGTTGCATCGTTGCCATACGATAAGGGATGCTACGTCCGAAGACAGGGAATGTGCCTTCAGGAGAGATAAAACGCTCCAATACGATGGCATATTTCTGACAACGCTTCAACTCTCGGTCGTAGTACTTCTGATAATCGAGACGCGTATTTGCCTTGGCATCGATCATAGCCTGAAGAGTCTCCAAGTACATTGGGTGGAACACATAACTGCTATAATAGTCGAAAGCAAACACTGGGCCATCTGCATACCATCCATCTCCCACATACCATTCTTCCATCTTGCGGCAGGTAGAGTTGACACGATACTGGTCGTAATCGCCACCCGCCTTTGCCATGAAACTCTCGATGGTAGAAGAGAAGAGAAGCCAGTTGGTGTAAGGAGGGTCGATATGGCGAAGCTTGGCAAACTCCTTCAGATAACGCTGCTTGGTTACATCGTCCAATGGTTGCCATAAGGTATCGTATGCACGAAGGAAACTCTCGGCGATGTAAGCGGCATCCACCAAGTTCTGTCCACCAATACCCCAGCAGAGATAATCTGGACTCTGAGGGTCAACGGCATTCTTATAAGAAGCCAAAGCCCACTCACGGAGTTGCTTGCGCTGTTTGCCTTCTGCCGTATTATCATCAGGAAGAGTGAGCCAAGGAGCCACACCTGCCATCAATCGACCAAAACACTCCATATAGAGCACCTTCTTGTTGCGATTGTCGAAGCTAGGGCTGAACTCTGTCTGCATATTCTTCTGCAGTTCACCCTTTGCCATGTTCTCCAATACCGGTTGAGCCATCTTATAAGCCAAAGAGCACCAATATTGGCGGTCGCTCTGCTGTACAGCCTTTTTCTTGGCAGCATTGACTCCCGCAAATGGCACCAATGTCAAGAGCGCAGTCATTATTATTGATTTTAATATATTAATCATAGATAGTTGTTAGTTTGTATTAT
>CAVKNU010000081.1:0-11524 GCA_963657465.1 Lachnospiraceae bacterium | reverse complement strand
ATCATGGGTGGCAACGACCCATTGGTTATCATCGACGGCGTAACCTCGGATGTGGTAGTGAGAATGGTACTTGTGCCACTATCTCCACGATGCGAGCCAACCATTATGGCGAGGCTGATGAGGATGCCCGCTGCAAGATAAACTTTGTGGCTGGCGTGGTCAAGGTAGATGGCAAGTTGCAGAGCAACGACATCGTTCTCTTCCGTTATGCTGATGCCTTGCTGATGAAGGCGGAGGCAAAGGTGCGCAATGGTGAGGATGGAAGCACGGAGCTGAACTTGGTTCGCTCTCGTGTTGGAATGCCTTCACGTCCTGCCACGCTCGACAATATCCTAGAAGAGCGTTTGTTGGAACTCGTATGGGAGGGCTGCCGTCGCCAAGACCTCATCCGCTTCGGCAAGTTCACAGGCGCCTACGACCTTCGTGAGCCATTGGATGATGAGGGGCAGACCGAATACACGATCGTTTTCCCGATACCTCAGAAGTGCATCGACTTGAATAAGAAGCTGACGCAGAATGGTGGGTATGAATAAAAAACTATATTTTATGTTTTCATGCAAATTTCACACGAAAAAACTTGTAGGTTCATTTATTTGTATTACCTTTGCACCGTCCAATGAAAAACCAATCAGTCAATGGAAATAGAAAAGAAAATCATAATGCAGATGTCGCAAGGCGATGAGGGGGCTTTTGGAATTGTGTTCCGAAAGTTCTATCCCAAGGTGCATCGTTTTGTGTCCATGCTCTTGAAAAATACAGATGACGCAGATGATGTATGTCAGATTATTTTTGAGAAGGTATGGAGAAAACGAGAAAAGTTTGCCGACATCAAGGATTTCGATTCCTACCTATTTATATTGGCTAAATATACTGTAATCAACTATATATCCACCAAGCGAATCATTCCAATAGACATAGATAGTTTGCCTGATCAATATGTGGGTGGAGGTTCGCCTCATGATGATGTGGTAGCTAAGGATACCCAACTGATGATTGATATGGTTGTGGAAAATATGCCGCAACAACGGCAGATGATTTATCGCATGAGCCGTGAGCAACATCTCAAGAACGAAGAGATAGCTCAATGTTTGGGCATCCAAAAGAAAACTGTAGAAAATCATCTCAATTTGGCTCTTAAAGAAATTAAAAAAGCCTTATATTTGATGATTTTACTACCTTGGCATTGGGTGTAATCTCTTTGTAACATGTCTTACTGATAAAAAGGGGAATATTATGACAACAAAGATAAGGGATATCATAGAATATTATTCAGGTCACGATGTGTCTGATGACATAAGAGATAGGGTAATGGAGCGAATTTCTGACTCAACGAACGATAAAGAGGCAAATGTCGCTTTTCGTAGTTTATGGGATCAGGCAGATTCTGTTTATATGGATGAGGAAGAAATCGATGCTGCATATGCTCGCTTTAAAAGGAGGGATAATAAAGGGAAGAAGAAAGCGCATACGCTTCATGTCTATACTTGGGCAAAGGTAGCTGCTGTAGTGCTACCTTTGGTCATGTTGGTGGTGTTTGGGAAAATTTATGTTCAAATGGATAACCAATTGACAGCTTCTCAAGCAATTGCCATGTTGCAAGATCATACCATCAATGGCGAAAGCAAAACTATCACTTTGGAAGATGGTACGCAGGTAAGACTCTGCCAGAGTTCTGTGCTTCTCTATCCGTCTTCTTTCCATGGTAAAGAACGCAAGGTGTTTCTTACGGGTGAGGCTTTCTTTGACATCAAGCATGACGACAAGAAACTTTTCCATGTCAGTACGCCTTATTTCGAGATTACTGATTTAGGAACTTCATTTACAGTATCTTCTTATACGACCGATGAAGAGGTATCTACCACGCTCAAGACTGGTAAGATAGAACTCCGTGTTGTGGGGGATGACAAGGTATATAGCATGAAGCCTAATGACCAGTTGGTTTACAATGTTAAAAACAAGGCGGTCAGTCTTCGTCAAGTATCACCAGATGACGATGGTATGAGCTGGCACAATAAGGAAATTGATTTGAATGATGTGACGATGGCGGAGGCTGCCAACATCTTAAGTAGGGCATATGGTGTGAAGTTTACATTCCGTTCACAACGCTATCAAGAAACAAAGGTTACAGTTCATTTTAATTGTGGTGAAACACTACAAGGGGCTATGTCTATTGTGAAGAGCTTGATTCCTGGGTTGGAGTATGAGTTTAAGAAAGATGAGGTTGTGATTAAGTAGGGATAATTGGATGTTGCTATTGAAAAAACTAAGTTATTTGGAATGAAGGGTGAATCATATAGCAATATTTATAAGGCTTTTGATTTTTTTAAAAAGAATAAGTAATATGTAAGAGAAAGTCTGCCAAGAGTAATGTTGACAGGCTTTTTTTGACCCTTGTAATACCTTTGTCTTTGCTTCGTTTTTGCCTTTCAATCAGACTGCAATTTTCTTGTAGCATTTTCACAGTACCTTTGCAATCAAAATTAGAAAGTTAATCTGATTAAGTATTTTGAATTTTCAGATACATATATAATGTATAATAAAGAGAAGATTAATATGAAGTTACAAAGGGAAATAGGGGTGTCGTATATCAAAAAGACACAATTTGTATTTTTTTGAAGATTGCATTGGGTGTAACGAAAAAAAGTGGTGTCTTATAAGATATAATGCAAACCAAAATAATATATTAACATTAACAATAATATTTATGAACTTAAAAAGAATTTCGGCTTCGTGCTTTAGTTTACTGTTGGCAGGAAACATGGTGGTTTCTGCACAAACCGTAACATTTGGGTCAAGCAAGATGACGCTAAAAAATGCTTTTGAGAAGATAGAAAAATCTTCAAAGTATAAGATTGCGTACAATTCTTCCCAAGTAGATGCCAATAGTGTTGTTACTCTTAGCAAAACTAAGGGCGATGCTTTGGAATTGTTAGAACTGTTGCTTAAAGAATGCAACTGTACCTATGAGGTGAATGGCAATTATATTGTTGTGAAGCCTTTGTCAAAGAAAGCTCAGCCTTCTACTGGTAGTGGTCGTAATGTAAAGGTAACAGGTTGCGTTGTCGATGCAACTGGCGAACCTGTTATAGGAGCAAGTGTAATGGTTAATGGTACTACAAATGGTACTGTTACTGACATTGATGGAAATTATACGTTGTCTGATGTTCCAAGTAATGCAGAGATAACCATTAGTTATATCGGATTTCAGCCAAAAACTCTGAAAGCAACTGATGGAAAGTTGAGCAATGTTATTTTGGAGGAAGACAATAAGGTGTTAAATGAAGTTGTAGTTGTTGGTTATGGTACTCAGAAGAAAGCAAATCTGACAGGTGCTGTGGCAATGATTACAGCGGATGATATTAATAATCGTCCTGTATCAAATGCTGCAGGTGCATTGCAAGGTGCGGATCCTTCTGTAAACTTGACATTTAATTCAGGAAGTTTGGATTCTGGTTATAGCATTGATATTCGTGGTGTCGCTTCTATCAATGGAGGTAGTCCTTTGGTGTTGGCTGATGGTATGGAGGTAAACTTGAGTCAGATAAATCCTAATGATATTGAGTCTATTTCTGTTTTGAAAGATGCTTCTGCTTCTGCAATTTATGGTGCAAAAGCTTCGTCTGGTGTTATCTTGATTACTACTAAGAGTGGAAAAGACTCAGGTGGCAAGGCTTCTGTATCATATAATGGTCGTGTAGGTTGGAAGCAGAATACAACTTCAACAGATTTCATTCATACTGGTTATGACCATGTTAGCATTGTTAACCAATTCTATGAGGCTTATCAGGGCAAGTTGATGGCAAATTATACAGACGAAGATTTGCAAATGCTTTATGATAGACGTAATGATAAGACCGAAAATCCAGAGAGACCATGGACTGTAGTAGGTGATGATGGCAAGTACTATTATTATGGTAACTTCGATTGGTATGATTATTTCTATCGTAAGACACGTCCAGAGCAGGAGCATAATGTATCTGTGACAGGAGGAAATGATAAAGTGAACTATTTCGCTAGTGGTCGTTTCTTTACCCAAGATGGTATTTTCAACATCTATAACGATAACTATCAGAATGTTTCTTACCGTGCTAAGTTGAATGCAAAATTAACAAATCGCTTGACATATTCTGTCAACTTCAATTATAATAAGACTGGTTATAAATATGCAGGCTTTTATAATGAGCAGCAGACTATTTCAAGTTTGCAGTCTAACATATTGTCTTCTTTCGTGCCAAGGAACCCTGATGGAACTGTAGTTCAATATACCAACCAGTTGACTTCTAATTCACCATTGGGTTCTGGTCATGCGGGTTTCTTGACAGCAAATGAAGCTCGTAATTCTCGTGAGAATAAATATTGGATTGTATCTAATCAGCTCGATTACAAGGTATTCGATGATTTGGTAATAACAGCCTCTTATGCCTATAAGAGTAGAAATTACCTTTATAAGAGAAGAAGCATGCCTTTTGAATATTCTCGTGCAGAAGGTGTAATCTCTACATTTACTTCTGGTACTATTACAGATTATTATCAGGAAGGTCATTTGCAGATTGACGATAACAATGTCAATATTTATGGAACTTATTCGCATATATGGGATAAGAAGCATAACTTCAAAGCTGTAGTGGGTGGCCAGTATGAGGATTACAGAAATACTGAATTGTCAGTGAAGAAGAATGACTTGCTATCAAAAGACTTGTCTTCTTTTTCTGTAGCGCAAGGTGAAACTACTGTAGGCCAGGATATTTCTGCATTTAGAACATTGGGCTATTTTGCTCGTGTTAACTATGATTATGAAGGAAAATACTTGGTAGAGGCAAGTGGCCGTTGGGATGGAACTTCTAAATTTGCTGCTAAGGATCGCTGGGGATTCTTCCCTTCTGCTTCTATAGGATGGCGTATGAGCTCAGAAAAATTCTGGGAAAAATTATTGCCATTGGTAAATAACGCAAAGTTCCGTTTCTCTGTTGGTAGCTTAGGTAATCAGCAGGTAAGCAACTATGCTTACTTTGATAAGATTTACACTGACAATCAGATGTCTTATACATTTGATGGCTTGAACAAAGCATATTATGCCAGTGTGTCTTCTCCTCTTTCAACCTCTTTGACTTGGGAGACTGTTTCAACCTACAACTGGGGACTTGACTTGAGTTTCTTGGATAGTAGATTGACACTTACTGCTGATGTGTATATCCGAGACACAAAAGATATGTTGACACACTCTATAACATTGCCTTCTGTGTTTGGTGCTACTACTCCTAAGGAGAATTGCGCAGACCTTAGAACAAATGGTTGGGAATTGTATGTTGGCTGGCAAGATAAGTTTAGATTGGCAGGTAAGCCTTTCCATTACAATGTGTCGGCAACAATAGGTGACTATAAGTCAAAGATTACTAAGTTTAATAATCCAGATAAATTGATTTCTGATTATTATGAAGGAATGACCTTGGGTGAAATTTGGGGCTATAAGGTAGCTGGTCTTTTTGCAACAGACGAAGAAGCGGCTGCTTATCAAGCAAAGATTAATGACAAGGCTGTTAATGGGCGTGTATATAGTTCAAAGAAAGACAATCATCTGATGGCTGGTGATGTCAAGTTTATCGACTTAGACGGAGATAATGTAATTTCTGAAGGCTCTGGAACTGTTGCGGATCCAGGAGACAAGAGAATCATTGGTAATAGCTTGCCACGTTACTCTTACTCTTTCCGTATGGGTGCAGACTGGAATGGTATAGACTTTAGTGTATTCTTCCAAGGTGTTGGTAAGCGTAATTGGTATCCAACAGCTTATGCTTATGACTTCTGGGGACCATATTCATTCCCTTCATTGTCCTTCATTCATAAGGATTTTATGGATAATGTTTGGAGTGAAGAAAATCAAGATGCATACTTCCCACGTGCTCGTGGATATGCTTCTTATAGTGGTGGTGCCCTTGGTGTCGTAAATGATAGATATTTGCAAAATGCCGCTTACCTTCGTTTGAAGAACTTGACCATAGGCTATACGATACCTGTAAGTAAGAAGATAGTAAACTCTTTGCGAGTATATTTCACAGGAGAGAATCTATTCTATTGGTCACCTTTGAAGAAATATAGTAAGACCGTTGACCCAGAGATGATTTACTCATCGTCTTATAATTCTGGTTCTGGAGTTGGTTATAGTTATTCTAAGTCCTTCTCTTTTGGTCTTGATATCAAGTTCTAAATATTTAAATAGTAATAGCAATGAAGAAAATATTAAATATATTGGGGGCGGCTTTGCTTGTAACAAGTCTCGTTTCTTGTGATAGCTTATTAGATATGTCACCAGAAGATACAATGAATCCAGATACGTATTTCGGTTCTACACGAGAATTGAAACTATGGACGGATGGTTTCTATACACAGTTGGAAAATGCCGATGACGTTATTGGCATTAATGCTGACGATAATATAGATACGGAGTTGGGCGCTACATTATTGGGACAACGCTCTGCTGCGGATGAAAATGGTTGGAATTGGACAAAACTACGTTCTATCAACTATTACTTGCAGAACTCTTATAGATGTAAAGATGAAGCAGGTAAGAAAGAAAATGATGGTGTCGCTTACTTTATGAGAGCCTATTTCTATTATGTAAAGGTGAGACGATATGGAGATGTGCCATGGTATGACCAAGTGCTCAATTCTGATCAGGATGAATTGTTGACTAAGGCAAGGGATGACCGTGAAGTTATCATGGATCATGTGATGGCTGACTTGGATAATGCAATAGATATGCTTCCTTCTACGAAGAGTGTTTATTATGTTACAAAATGGACAGCATTGGCTCTGAAAACACGTGCAGCGTTGTATGAAGGAACCTATCGCAAGTATCGTAATATGCCAAATGCAGAAAAATACTTGAACCAAGTTGTTGAGGCTGGAGAAAATTTCATTAAGAATAGTGGATATAAACTTTATACAGTAGGCGATACTCCTTATCGTTCTCTGTTTAATAGTTTGGATGCTTGTTCTGATGAAGTGATTCTGGCAAGAAGATATAGCAGTGATGCTAATGTGATGCACGGTGTTCCATTTGCGATCAAAAATTCTCGTCAAGGTTTCACCAAGAGATTCATGAATCATTATTTGATGGCAGATGGCTCTCGATATAGCGACAAGCAAGGTTGGGAAACAGACGATTTTGTTGCAGAGACAACCAATCGTGATCCACGAATGGCTCAGACTGTACTGTGCCCAGGCTATATTCAGAAAGGTGCAACCAAAGTTACTGCCAACAACTTGAACGCTTTGACAGGCTATCAGCCTATCAAGTATGTGGCTGAATCCAAGTATGATGGTGCAAACAAGGCTTTTACAGATTGGTCTTTGTTCAGAACAGCTGAGGTTTACCTGAATTATGCTGAGGCTAAAGCAGAATTGGGGACATTAACACAAGGTGATTTGGATATTACGATTAACAAGATTCGTGATAGAGCAAAGATGCCACATCTTGATATGGCTGTAGCAAATGCAAATCCTGATCCTTTGATGTTAGAATATTATCCTAATGTAACAAAAAGTAATAATACTGGTGTGATTCTGGAAATCCGTCGTGAACGTACTGTAGAAATGCCTTTGGAGGGTTTCCGTTTGTGGGATATTTTCCGTTGGAAAGAAGGTCAACAATTGACCAAGCCTTTCTATGGATGTTATTTCCCTTCAGAGGGACAATATGACATGGATAATGACGGTAAGAAAGATTTGCTGTTATATACTACAGATAAAGGTACATTTAAGGGTACGGCAAAGAAAATTGGAAAGGATTTAGAATTGTCTAATGGCACTTCTGGATACATCTATCCATTTAGCCAAATTACTGTGACTTGGGATGAGAACAGAGATTATCTTTGGCCAATTCCTGCAAGTGAAAGAGTTCTGACGGGTGGCAAATTGACCCAGAACCCTGGTTGGACAGATAGTACAAACTTTGATTAAATTTTTAAAAAAGGTATTGGTGGATTCGTTAGAGTCCACCAACCTTCAAAATAAAAAAATGAAGAAGATATTAGTTACTTTGGTTGGTATGCTTTTGGCTTTGAATACTGTAGCTCAAAACAAAGGTATAGATTTTCTCTTGAATAAGTTATATGATGGAGGTAAGTCTAATTATGTGATGATTATTGCGCATCGAGGTAACTGGCGAAACGCTCCAGAAAATTCTCTTCAAGGGTATAAGCAATGTATTGATGGTGGCATTGATGGCATTGAAATTGATGTACACATGACCAAAGACAGTGCAATAGTAATCATGCATGACGATACGTTGGATAGGACAACAACAGGAAAAGGATTGGTTTCAGACTATACTTTAGAACAAATAAAACAATTAAACTTAAAGTCTCCGATTGGTGTCGTTACTCGTCAAAAGGTTCCAACTTTGGACGAAGTATTAGACTTGTGTAAGGATAAAGTGCTGATTCAAGTTGATAAATGGCAACCTATAAAAGAAAAAGTTATTGAGGTTATCCGAAATCATAATATGCAGAGACTAGTAATATTGCGCGGTACTTTTGATAGTAAAACATATAAGGAAAAATATAAGAAATTATTGCGTGATTTTATATTTAGCCCTGTGGTTGTTTGTAATGGAAAAACAGACAATCAAAAACTTGATGATTACATGCGAAATATTCATTCTCCAATTATGAGCTTGTCTTTTAAAAGGGATGATTATCCGATATTGGAACGTGCTAGCGAAATGAAAAAGCATGGCTTTCGTATTTGGTATAATTCTCTTTGGGCAACATTTAATGGTGGTCATGATGATGAGCTAGCATTGGATAATCCTGATGAAAGTTATGGATGGCTTCTAGCTAAAGGTGCTAATATCATATTTAGTGATAATCCTTTTTTATTATTGGATTATTTGAAAGAAAAAGGTAGAAGATAGTATTCTTCTAAAATTACATCAATGAAATTAAAACATGGAAGAAATGAAAAAGAATATTTTGTTATTGCTTTTGGCAATTGTATGTAGTGCAAATATTTTTGCACAAGACAGAGTTAGTAAGATTCGTACAAAACTTCTAAAGCGTGATGCTTCTTCTGTAATAGTTGCTTCACATCGTGGGGATTGGCGTAACTTCCCAGAAAATTCATTGGAGGCTATTGATAATGCCATTAAGATGGGAGTGGATATCGTTGAACTTGATTTGCAACGTACCAAAGATGGCGTGCTAATCTTGATGCATGACCCTAAGATTGACCGTACAACAACAGGTAAGGGAACTATTGCAGAATTGACTTATGACTCTATTGCAAAAACTCATTTGAAGAATGGTTGCAATATTCGTACGATTCATAGAGTTCCTACATTGGAAGAGGCTCTTGTTCATGCTCGTGGTAAGATTATGTTGAATTTGGATAAAGCTGATAGATATTTTGAGCAGGTCTATGAGTTGATGAAAAAAACTGGTACGACAAAGCAAATCATTATGAAGGGAACCAAGTCGGCAGAAAAGGTGAAAGAACTGTATGGTGAATATCTTAATGATGTTATTTATATGCCTATTGTTAATTTGGATAAAGATAATGCAGAACAGCAACTAAACAAATTCATGAAAGATATGAACCCTGTTGCATTTGAGTTGTTGTTTAAGAGTGATTCCAATAAACTTCCATTGACATTGCCTAAGAAAATGAAGGGTAAATCTTTGATTTGGTATAACACCTTGTGGGATACAATGGCTGGTGGCCATGATGATGATATGTCTTTGCAGGACCCAAACAAGGGATATGGCTATTTGATAGATACTTTGGGTGCAAGAATCATTCAGACAGATAGGCCTCAATATTTGTTGGATTATTTGCGTTCTCGTAACCTTCATGATTAAGTTATTATGTGGAAGAAAATAATAGATTTTTATAAAATTCCAGAATCAGCTAAAGAACCGAGTACGGATAGTGCTCGGTTCAAAAAAGTACGTCTTATTTCTTTTTTGACAGCAACATTGGGATATGGCATGTATTACGTTTGTCGTTTGAGCATGAATGTGATTCGTAAACCAATGGTTGATGATGGTGTTTTTACAGAAACCGAAATAGGTGTTATAGGCTCTTGCTTGTTCTTTACTTATGCAATAGGAAAATTCTGTAATGGTTTTATTGCAGATAGAAGTAATGTGAAGAAGTTGATGTCAACAGGTTTGTTGATTTCGGCTTTGATAAATTTAGCACTTGGTTTCACCAACTCGTTTATCTTATTTGCAGTGCTCTGGGGTATAAATGGATATTTCCAGTCCATGGGTGCAGCATCTGGAGTTGTATCTTTATCTCGATGGTTTGATGCATCTAATCGTGGAACTTATTATGGTTATTGGAGTGCAAGTCACAATTTAGGTGAAGCGATTACTTTTATATCTATAGCCATTCTAGCAACGAATTTTGGGTGGCGATATGGACTGATTGGAGCAGGATTGATAGGCATTGCTTATTTCTTCATCATGCAATGGCTGATGAAAGATACACCTCAAAAATATGGCTATTTGCTAGAGGACGAAATTTCAAAGAAGAAAGAGGTAAATAAGAAGGATTTTAATGCAAGTCAAAAGACCGTCTTGTGTAGTCCTGCTATATGGATTCTTGCTTTGGCAAGTGCATTTATGTATATAAGTCGATACGCAGTAAATAGTTGGGGTGTCTTCTATCTTGAAACAATGAAAGGATATTCAACGCTTGATGCTAGTTTTATTATTTCCATCAGTTCTGTTTGTGGTATTGTTGGAACAGTTGCCTCAGGATTGATTTCTGATAAATTATTCAAGGGGTCGAGAAATGTTCCAGCTTTGGTCTTTGGGCTGATGAACGTTGTGGCGTTATGCTTATTCTTGTTGGTACCTGGTGTTCATTTTTATATTGATGTTATTGCTATGGTATTATTTGGACTTGGAATCGGAGTATTGATATGTTTTCTCGGCGGTCTTATGGCTGTTGATTTGGCTCCAAAAAACGCTGTTGGCGCTGCCCTTGGTGTTGTTGGTGTGGCAAGCTATATTGGTGCAGGTATCCAAGACATCATGAGTGGTTTACTTATCGAGGGTAACAAGCAAATGGTGAATGGAGTTGAGACTTATGACTTCACTTACATCAATTACTTCTGGATAGGTGCTGCGTTGATGTCAGTTCTGTTGACGCTTTTGGTTTGGAATGCTAAACCGAAAGAAAGTCGTGCCTAATAGTATCGGCATACAATAGAAAAAGGGCGATTTTTATGTGTAATATTTGCACCATGGAAAGTGCATGTGAAAGACATATTTGCACTTTCTACGGTGCAGTTAATTAATAAATCTGCACTTTTGCTGGTGCATAAATCCCAAAATATCATTTATGTGCTTTCTGGCGAAGATGCTAATATCGGCAATGTTCGTGAGACTTTCTTTTATAATCAGACACGTTTAAAGCAAGGGGTACTTGAAACGCCTTGCTTTAAACGTTTTTTATGGTTTTACAGTCCAGCTCTCGATACTTCTTTGGTCTTCAGAGAAATTGATGCCAACTTTCA